>CAZEGG010000034.1:0-17001 GCA_964511755.1 uncultured Desulfobacteraceae bacterium
CAATGGAAACTCCTTTCAGGACCAGGATAACCTCGTGATATCTGACCTCAATGTTTTTGATTTTCAGTATGGGTTCTGCAGCTTCCAAGACCTAACGACCTCCAAGGCATGGTATTCTAAGAATTCTCGTGCACAACACTCACACGGATACTACCACCCAAGCCATTCCTTTGCCCACTTCTCCGGCCAGCGTGCCTTCAGATCAACATGCTCAACCGGCTGAAATTTGCCGCCTTTCCATTCCTGGATCAAGCACCCGGTCGCGGGCCGGTGATCGGTTGCTGTAAAGGTAATCGGCGATGCCTTCAGGCCGATATCAAAATCCCTCATGGTCTCAAATCCCTTGGTCATGATTCCGGGCCCGGACAGGTCTCCTGCCTTATCCGCACGTTTCAGGGCCTCCCAGGTAATCAACGCATCTCCCCAGGCCTGGATTGTATGGATCGTCCTCTTATCCAGCGGGATGCCCGGGTCATACTTCTTGGCGGTTGCCACAACGATATCCATGTTCTTGCTCTCTTGGCCGAAAAACGCGCAGGGAGTTGCGCCCAGAACGCCCTCCGCAGCGGCTCCTGCCAGGCGGGGGAGGTTTTCGTCAAATCCCCAGTTATCGACGATCCAGTCGGCGCCGAGCCCAAGTGCGTACGCATCCCTGATGGTTGCAGAAACGGACATGACGGTATTTCCATGCCATACGAGGTCCGGCTTGAACTCTTTCAACGCCATGATCTGGCTCTTGGTATCCAGGGCGAAAAGCGATACATCCTGATCGGGACCGATTTCAAAACCAAGCATCTTCGCCTGGTCCTTAATTGCCTTAATTGGAGCACTGCAGTAAGGAGACGAAAACATGTAACAGCACGCGAGCCTGGGCTTTCTCTTCCCGTAGTCCGGCTTGGTGGGCCACTTCTTGTCAAACCAGGCCGTAATGGCAGCCCGGGCATTGGTGGAATAGTCGGAGGAAAAGAAAAGGTTGTACCTTGCCTTGGCCGGATCGGTCAAATGCGCGGAGTAAGAAGCGGACACATACGGCAGCTTGTCCTTGTTGACGGTCGGAGAAAGGGCCTCGGTATCGCCGGTCCCCCACCCCATGATGACAGTGCTTTTCAACCTCTTGAGCAGTTTATACTTTGTGATGGCCTCAGGGATGCGGTATCCGTAATCGAACCAGGTATACTTGATCATTTTCCCGTTCACGCCCCCCTGCTCATTGATATACTTGAAGGCCTCGCCCATGCCGATTGCATAGTCCTTCCCCACATCGGACGTGGCGCCGGTGGTGTCCATGATGCCGCCTATTCTGATATCCTTGGCGACAGCCATGGAGCTGAATCCAACTAGAAAGATCCCTGCCAGAAAAAGCGCGATAAAACTCAGAAGGATACTCTTTTTCATAACTATCTCCCCCTTTGCGGTTAGAAAATCATAAATCCCGAATGATGCTCAAACTTGATGCCGAAAAATTCCGTTTCACCTCCTTCCTAGTATGAAAATGGCCAAAGATTAAAATAGTTCTTCACCTGCCACCATCGGTAGGCAAGCCCGTTGGGCTCGTAGATGAGAAACGCACAGATGGCCAGACCAAAGGCCATATCTTTGAGGGAAGCGAAATTCATCAGTATCTGGGGATAGTAATCGGAAATGGGAATCACCGCCACCTGGAGCAGTTCCATTACCACCACCATGAACAGGGAGCCGAAGATCGTGCCGTGAATGGACCCTACTCCTCCGATCAGGATGACCCCCACCAGCCAGAGCGACCAGAAAAACGGAAAAGCTTCCGGGCTTAAGGCTGCCGTATTGCTCACCCAGAAGGCGCCCGCGATCCCGGCCATGAACCCTGCCACAAAAAAGGCAAGGAGTTTATACCAGACGATATTGATGCCCAGGGCCTCGGCTGCGATGTCGTTGTCCCGGATAGCCACCCAGGCACGGCCCACCCTGGAGCGGATAAGGTTGGCCATGACGATGACCATCAGGGTCAGCAGAACTGCCATCAAGAAGTAGATTTTCACATCGGTATCAAGAACCCATGGGCCGATCCGGATGGTCCCGGGAGGCAGGGAAAAGGCCTGCTGCCTGCCGCCGATCTGGCTGACATAGTCGGTCAGCACAAAATCCACCGTGATAAACTGCGCGGCCATGGTGGTGAGGATCAGATAGAAGCCCTTGACCTTGGCGCACGGCAGTCCGAAAAGGACACTCCACAGGCCCGCCACAATACCGCCGACTACAATGCTGATGGGATAGGCCAGTCCCCAGTGCACTAGAATTGTGGGCCACGGGAACCGGAGAACGAGGAGCGTACTGGTATAGGCGCCCACGGCGATGAAGGCGGCGTGCCCCAGGGTGATCAACCCGGTGTAGCCGATGAGCAACTGCACTCCGAGGGCGCCCATCGCGGTATAGCCTACCATCGTTGCCACACTGAGCAAGTAACCATGGGCAGAAAGGGGAATTCCAATGAACACCACTGCAAGGAGCAGCAACATCTTTCCCTTGATCAGTTTGGACTGCCACCATCCCTGGTCTTCAGCATAATTTTCATGGTAATCGCCACACGGCAACCACACGTTGGACATAAACAACCCCTCCCATCAATCCAAAACACGATATTGTTTCCGCATACTTTAAACTCTTTCGATCCTTTCCCAGCCCCAAAGGCCATAGGGCTTGAACAGGAGAAACACGGCCATGAAAGCGAACGGCAGCACCTCTTTCACGTTTCCGGGAATGTATCGTGCCAGATAGGTCCCGGACAGGTTCTGAAGCACTCCAATGACAATGCCGCCTACAATGGCTCCGGGCACAGAGTTGAGACCTCCGAAGACCACCGCCGGCAAGACCAACAAGCCAAGAAATCCTACGGAAATATTGATTCCATTAATATTGCCCAAAAGGGCCCCGCCCACGCCCGCGCTCATAAAGGCCAGAGCCCAGGCGGCGGCGTACACGAAGCGCGCGCTGACGCCCAGGGAAAGGGCGGCCGTTTCATCGTCCGCCGTCGCCTGCATGGAAAGCCCCCAGCGGGTGTACTTGAAGAAGCAGACGAGTATGATGAAAAGCACGATGGAGAGTATGAAGGACCAGAGGTACACCGGAGAGACTTTCAGGAAGCCGACGGCAATCGGCTTGATGGAGAAGACGGGAGGTGAAAAGACGCGCGTATCCGTACTCCAGATAAATTCCACAAGCCCTTTGAAAAAAAACGAGATGCCCACCGTCACCATGATGACCGCCAGTATAGGTTCCCCTATCAGTCGGTCCAGGAAGATTCTTTCCGTCAGGAAACCCAGGATGACCCCCACGAACAGGGTGAGGATTACGGCTATAATAAAAGGAATGTGCATCTCGTAAAATGCGTAGGTCAGATAGGCACCGATGAGAGTCAATTCCCCCATGGCAAGGTTCAAAACGCCCGAACACTTATAGATCAGCACCCATCCGAGGGCCACCAGCGCGTAGATCCCTCCCACCATGATGCCGTTGGTCAAGGCCATCAGGAATAGCTCCATTCTCTTCCCCCCTAGATGTTGATTCTCCTGATCCCCAGATCAGTCTTGATCCGTTGCTCTCTTCCGTCCTCATAGGTGATGGTCGTATCCATATGCACCACATCCCGCTCTGAGTACAGGCCGTCAACGATATCCTTGTACCTCTTTTCCACGAAAGCGCGTCTCAGCTTGCTTGTCCGTGTCAGTTCTTCATCGTCGGCATCGAACACCTTGTAAAGATTCACGAATCTGTGGATCTTGGCGGGTCTGGGCAGGTCCTTATTGGCCTCTTCGATCTGCGCCTGCACTAGGTTGTACACGGCCGGTTGCTGGGAAAGCTCCATATAGCTGGTATAGTTGATCTTCCGGTCATCCGCCCATTTTCCGACCACCGCATAGTCGATGCACATGACGGCCACGACATATTCTCGCTTGTCGCCGATTACCCATGCCTCCTGGATAAACGGGCTGAATTTCAACCGGGTTTCCAGGTACTGCGGTGAAAAAGGTCTCCCGTCGTTCAGGGTCATGACGTCCTTCGATCTATCGAAAACCACCAGGTGGCCGTCCTCATCAATGAATCCCCTATCCCCCGAATAGAGCCAGCCATCCACCAGGGTCTTTTTGGTAGCCTCATCATTCTTATAGTATCCAAGGAATACCGAGGGACTCTTGGAAATAATCTCACCTTCATCGGTAATTTTTACCTCGGTTTCGGGAATGGGTGTACCCACAGTGTCGAATTTGACGTCGCCGTCTCGGTGGACGATGGATATTCCGGCTATCTCTGTCTGCCCATATATCTGTTTCAGATTTACCCCCAGCGCATGAAAGAAGCGGAAGTGATCCGGCCCCATGGCCGCACCTCCGGTGTACGCATGTCTGAGCCGGGACATTCCCAGGTGGTCTTTGAGTTTCTTCTGCATCATAATGTATGCCGCCCATCCGAGGAACTTCCATGACCACGGGACGCGCTTCTTTTCAAACTTCATGTTGGCTATCCTGTAGCCTACCTTGGTGGCGAATTGGTAAATCTTCCTCTTGCCCCAGGTGGAATCGATGTACTTCACCTGCACCTTTCTCGTCATTCCCTCGTACAGTCTCGGCGGGGCAAACATCACATGGGGACCGATCTCCCGGATATCCTCCTGGGCGGTCTCTGGTTCTTCCGGGAAATTGAGGGTATACCCCACCTGCAGTCCACAGGAAATGGACATCATCTGCTCTCCAATCCAGGCAAAAGGCAGGTAGGAGACAAAATCATCGGTGTCGTAACAGGGGTCGACGGCCATAAGATTGTGCCCCATGGTCAACATGTTCCAATGGCTCAGCAATGCGCCTTTCGGAAGTGCAGTGGTACCGGAAGTGTAGAAGAGCAGGCATATATCGTCGCCGTGGCCCTCGCTGATTCGTTTTTCAAAAAGGTCAGGGGCCTTCTCCTCCAATTCTCGGCCAAGCTCCTGGACCTGCTTGATGCTCATCAAGAAGTCCTGGTGATAATTGCGCATGCCCTTCGGATCATCCCAGATAATCCATTTCAGTTTCGGGCACTCATCCTTGATGGCAAGGGCCTTATCCACCTCTTCCTGGGTTTCACCCACAAAGAATTTCGCATCGGAATGGTCGATGATGTATTTGACCTCCTCCATCATACAGTCCTGGAAGAGCCACACCCCGATCCCACCGGCGCACAGAGCCGCCATCTCGGCCCAGAGCCCTTCAGGCCTGTTATCCCCGATCATGGCTACCTTGTCTCCGGGCTCCAGACCCAGGCTGATCATGCCCAAACACAGGTACTTGACCTTGTCATAGTAATCCTGCCAGGTAAATGGGCACCAGATCCCGAATTCCTTTTCCCGCATGGACACCTTCGTTGTTCCATACTTCCTGCATTGCCTTGAGAACAACTTTGGTATAGTGAGGTCCTTTGTAATCTCTATGTCAGGACTGCTCATATGGGTACTACCTCCTTGTGGAATACAGGTCTTCTTCACCCAGGTAGGCCTTGATAACGTCAGGATTCTTCTGGACCTCCTCCGGCGGTCCGTCAGTAATCCTGTTTCCGAAATTCAATACAAACACACTGTGCGAGATGTCCATGACCACGCCCATATCATGTTCAACCAGGATGCAGGTTACTTTCCAGCGCGGCTCCTCATTTATATCCAGAATGAAGCGCGCCATGTCCTCAACTTCCTCCAGATTGAGACCTGCCAGGGGCTCATCAAGGAGAAGAAGCTCAGGGTTCAATGCCAGGGCCCTTCCCAGTTCGACTCTCTTCTGCAAGCCATACGGCAGCATGTGGACGGTCTTGTCCCGTATGCTTTCTATTTCGAGGAGATCGATGATTTCTTCCTCGATGAACTTCCTGGATTCCAGTTCTTCCCGTTTCGTTTTCCCCACATATATGGAGCCGCTCAGGATGCCCGACTTGAGGTGTATATGCCTGCCGAGCCGGATATTATCGAGCACGGTCATCCCCCCGAACAATTCGATCTTCTGAAAGGTCCGGGAAATGCCGAGCTCTGCGCGATGGAATGGCCTCAGGTGGTTGATCCGGGCTCCCTTGTAGAAGAGACTCCCCTGTTGCGGCCGGTAAAGCCCATTGATGCAATTCATCATGACCGTTTTCCCTGCGCCGTTCGGTCCGATGATGGAATGGATCTCTCCCTTTTTCACATCGAGGCTGACGCCGGCCAGGGCAGCCACTTTGCCGAAATACATGTGGATGTTTTCGAGCTTTAAGAGAGTATCGCCCTCTCTCACCTCTTCCACTTGCACCATATGATCTGGCCTCCATTCTCGCTAAATGCTAAGTAATGAGCCGTACTTTGTTAGATGTGGGATGCAATCGGTTGGATATGCCAAGCAAGAAATTCTGGGTGTCTTCTGAAAACAGACAAGTACTCGCCTCGTTGAAACACGGTGTCGCTACCACCGCGGAAGCATCTTCTGTCTGAAAAAATCTGTATATAATCGCGCCTATACCCTTTACTTATTCAACGCGTCTTTGTCAACCTCTATTTCGTGATACGTCTTTTCGGAAACCTCGGAACGGAGGAAATGGCCGCCTCCCTGCACATCCTCCGAAAACCTCCCGATACCTCCCGCTGTTCGGCAGGAATCTTACTCATCGCCGTCGGTCTCCGAATTCAAAAACCGTCTGGTTCTCACCTGAGGAATGAGATTCTTTCGGCACTGTTCCAGGAAATACTCATCGGTCATGCCGGCAATAAAATCACGTACTATGCCTGCCGGAGGCGTTTTGTCTTTATAGTCGGGAGACATCCCCTCCAGAAACTCCCGATATATGTCCGACGACTCAATACCCTTCTCAAGATCACTGAGATATGTGTCAAAAAGCAGTTCGAACATGAGCCGGATTTTCCGGGTCTGAGCCTTTACCTTTGGATTCCGATAAATATTTTCCTGGTTGAAATCTTTCAGCTGCCGCAGGGATTCACCCACCGTCTCACTGAAGCAGAGATACGGTTTGTCAAGGCTGCTGGCCACCAGATCTTCCACCAGTCGGTAGACGATGGTCCCATTAGAGTCTCCCAGGACCTCTGTGCAACTCTGAGGAAGATCATTTCGGCGGATCAGGCCAAGGCGAATGGCGTCTTCTATGTCCCGGCCCACATAACTGATGCTGTCTGCCATTCTCACCACACAGCCCTCCAGGCTCATGGGCCATATGTCGCACAGCGGTTCCGCGGATTTCCTGACCATTTCCCGGCCCAGAATTTCAAACGTTTTCTCTCTTCTCGGTTTGAGGGCCTGTGAATGAATTTCTCCGTCATGGCAAAAAATTCCATCAAGTACCTGCAATGACAAATTCCATCCCCGGCCCTTTCTTTCGATTTCCTGCAGGAATCTTACTCCTTGAATATTATGGAGGAACGGTCCGATATGGTGCTGTTCGCAGAGAAGGGAGAGAAATTTCTCGCCGTCATGTCCGAAAGGGGAGTGGCCGATGTCATGCCCCAATGCGATAGCCTCAATGAGATCTTCGTTCAGCCTCAGCAGGCGGCCCACCGTACGGCCGATCTTCGAGACGAGCTGGACGTGCAACACCCGGTGTGTAATATGGTCGTTTTTGATAAGATAGAAAACCTGAGTCTTGTCAATGTAGCGCGAGTAGGCAAGCGAATGAAGGATGCGGTCCGCATCGATGGAGAAGTTTTGCCGGTGCCCTGCGTTCACGGCGGGTTCATCTTTCATTCTTGCCGCGTCGGCACTGAGGCATGCGAGGGGAGACAGCCTTCTCTGTTCGGAACAATCAAGCGCATTCCGTATCTCTCGAAGAGTCTCGCTGTTTTTCAATCTTCTCTCTCCCCCTTTTTTCCTTTTTGTTTTCCATAGATGTTCCTGAGTTCACTCCACACGTTCTTGCCTCGGCTGGCGATAATTCTGTGGGCCTCATCCACCACCTGCCTCGATTGCCCTTCCAGGGTATCATCGGGAGGCACGGGCTTGCCCTCCTTCCGGTATTTCCAGCGAATGACCGATCGGGTGATACCCCGTTCGGCCCGATCCAGAGCGCGCCTAATGTCTTTTTTGGTGTCTTCACTCATGGGTTCACCTGCTTTCAGCAGATATTTCCCGCACGGAAATATCTTCTTTTTTCTTGCACAAAAGGCTCTTTGGTGCTAGATAAATCGATTTACGCTGTTTGCGTCATCGCTGCTGAGGAACCTTCCCGAGACCTTTTTGCACGAATATAACAGTTCTGCGGGGAAAGCTCAAGACCCCGCGAGCCGTGCCGAATCGCCTTCAGGAAGAAACGGCTCTGTTGAAGGAACTCGCTTCCGGCACGTGACCGGCATGAGCGTAAAAAATTCGCAGATCCAGACAGCCCCGGTGCCCTGTGCCTGTGAGGGTCTTATTTCTTCTGGATCGAGGAAAAACTGAGGGAGGGAGATATTTCCGTATCTCCCAAGAAAAGGAGGAAATTATGCTGGCAATCAACATGAAACAGCTCCTGGAAGCAGGCGTCCACTTCGGACATCAAACCAGGCGATGGAACCCGAAAATGAAACCGTACATATTCGGGGCCAGGAACGGCATCCACATCATTGACCTTCAAAAGACAGTCAGGCTTTTCAAAACCGCATATGACTTCGTGGCGAGAATCGTTGCCGACGGGTATTCCGTTCTGTTTGTGGGAACGAAAAAACAGGCGCATGATTCCATTGTAGAAGAGAGCGAACGATGCGGCATGTTCTTCATGGTGAACAGGTGGCTGGGGGGAACTCTGACCAATTTTCAGACTATCCAAAAGAGTGTGACCCGGCTCAAGGAACTTGAGACCATGAAGAATGACGGGACTATAAACCGGTATACCAAGAAGGAAGCCCTGAAAATTGAAAAGGAACTCGGGAAGCTCGAAAAAACCCTGGGAGGCATCAAAAATATGGATGAGCTGCCCGGCGCCGTCTTCGTGGTTGATCCCAAGAGGGAAAGAATCGCCGTGAAGGAAGCGAGAAAACTGGGTATCCCGGTCGTTGCCATAGCCGACACAAATTGTGATCCGGATGAAATTGATTTCATCATACCCGGAAATGATGACGCTATTCGCGCCATACGGTTGATCTGTTCCAAGATCGCCGACGCCTGCATCGAAGGACACAATCTGGCCGAGGAAAGACTGCGCGCCGAATCGGAGCTCCAGCAGCAAAGGGAAGAAGCGGAACCTGAAGTCCAGCCCAGAGGCGAAGGCGACATGGAAGGACCCGAGGTGATTGTTGTTTCCAAGAAGCATGAGGCACCTCAAGAGCCGCCCGAACCCGTTGAAGCGGCTTCGGAATAACGTGTGTATCCTGCGTCAGATTAACGCCGTTTAAAGACCGAACACCCGACCGGTCGCCCAGACGGACCGCCCGTCTTCTGCCGGAGTTGGGAATATCCATACGGAGGAACGAGACTTTGGAAATATCGGCAGCACTTATTAAGGAATTGAGAGATAAAACCGCCGTTGGGGTCATGGATTGCAAAGAGGCCCTTTCGGAATGTGAAGGTGATATCCAGAAAGCGATCGAATATTTGAGGAAGAAAGGCATTGCCACAGCCAAGAAACGAGGCGGTCGAACCACTTCCCAGGGCCAGGTACAGTCCTACATCCACGGAGGAGGAAAAATCGGTGTGCTTGTAGAGGTGAACTGTGAAACCGACTTCACCGGAAAGACCGAAGACTTTACGAATTTTGTCAGGGACCTGGCCATGCAGATTGCCGCCACGAGTCCCATCGCCGTTGATCGGGAAAGAGTGCCCGAGGAAATCGTTCAAAAAGAAAAGGAGATCTATGCCTCGCAGGCGCGTGAAACCGGCAAACCCGAAAATGTGATCGAAAAAATCGTCGAAGGGAAATTGAAGAAGTTCTACAGCGAAGCATGCCTCGTTGAGCAACCCTTTGTGAAAAACCCGGATATCACGGTGCAGGATCTGGCCAATGAAATGATGGCGAAGACGGGAGAGAACATTGTGATAAGACGGTTCGCCCGTTTCCAACTTGGAGATGAGGATGCATAGAGGCTCACCGCCGTTCAGCCGCATCTTGCTCAAACTGAGCGGGGAGGCCCTTATGGGGGATCATGCCTACGGCATTGATCCCTCTGTTCTGCGGTCTGTTGGCGAAGAAATTGCATCTGTCCGTGAAAAAGGGGTCCAAATCGCAATCGTTATAGGAGGCGGCAACATTTTTCGGGGCCTTGAGTCTTCGGCCTACGGTGTCGGAAGGGTGCGTGCCGATTACATGGGTATGCTGGCCACCATCATCAACGCCCTGGCCCTCGGAGAAATTCTGGATCGTTTGAAAACCGAATCAAGAGTCATGACGGCTATCGACATGATCAAGGTTGCCGAACCCTATATTCGTGGGAGAGCCCTCAGCCATCTGGAAAAAAATCGAGTCGTTGTTTTTGGGGCCGGTACGGGGAACCCCTATTTTACCACGGATACTGCTGCGGCCCTGAGAGCAATGGAAATTGATGCGGACATCCTGTTGAAGGCAACAAAGGTGGATGGGGTCTTTGATTCCGATCCTGAATTAAATCCCGGTGCCCGGCCGTATTCCAGGCTGACCTATAGGGAGGTGCTGGAGAAGAACCTGAAGGTTATGGATTTGACCGCTGTGTCTCTGGCCATGGATCAAGATCTGCCCATCAGGGTTTTCAACCTGCGGACAAAGGGGAATATCCTGCGCGTTGTCACCGGGGAAGACGTGGGGACCCTGGTTACAGGAGAAGAACAATGAAACAGGAAATACTTGCTGAACTGCGACAAAAAATGGCCAAAACGGTCGAAGCAATTGGCCGTGATTTCAAAAAAATCAGGACAGGCCGCGCATCCACTGCCCTGCTGGACGGGATCAAGGTGGACTGCTATGATACGCAGATGCCTCTTGAGCAGGTTGCTTCTCTGTCCGCCCCTGAGCCCCGCCTTCTGACCATTCAACCGTGGGATCAATCCATTATCGGCGAAATAGAAAAAAGCATCCTCAAATCCGAACTGGGCCTGACACCCATGAATGACGGCAAGTTGATACGGATATCCATCCCTCCCCTCACAGAGGAGCGCCGTAAAGAACTGGCTAAGCTGGCCAAAAAGATGGCTGAAGAGAGCAAGATTACCATCCGAAATCATCGGCGTGATGCAAATGAAATGTTCAAGCAGCTGAAAAACGACAAGGAGATATCCGAGGATGATTTCTTCAAGGCCCAGGACGAGGTTCAAAAGGTTACGGACGAATTTGTTGAAAAGATAGATAACGTCACCAAGGAAAAGGAAACAGAAATACTCGAATTCTAAGACCCAGCCTCAAGCGTACTTGCTGACTGCTCACCGTCTTTGTTCGTCACTCGCAAGGCCGATCAGGGATTTTCTCCTGTGCCTGGACAGGCATCATATATGGCACTCAACATATCTGAAGGAAAAAAATTGCGTGATCCAAAGAAACTTCCGGAACATGTTGCCATTATCATGGACGGGAATGGCAGGTGGGCCAAGCGCCGGGGCATGGACAGGGTTCGTGGACATCAGAAAGGCGCGGAATCCGTCAGGGAAATCGTGCGAACCAGCCGGGAGTTGGGGATTCGGTGGCTGACCCTTTACGCTTTTTCAGAAGAAAACTGGAAACGATCCAAATACGAAATCCGAACCCTGATGACACTCTTGAGACGGTTCCTCAAGACCGAACTTGATGAAATGCTTGAAAACGGCATCCGTCTGCAGGCAATAGGGAGGATCACAAAACTCGACGAGAGCACGAGGCAGACGCTTGCACGGACCATGGAACAAACCGCCCAAAATCGCGATATGGTCTTGACGCTGGCCCTGAGTTATGGCGGGAGACAGGAAATTCTGGACGCTTTCCGTTCCCTGGCCTTGCGACTGGAACTGGGCGACATCTCCCTCGACCAGATCACCGAAGAGACGATCGCTCGCTCGTTATATACGTCATCCATGCCTGACCCGGACCTTCTGATCCGCACGAGCGGCGAATATCGGGTCAGTAATTTCCTTTTGTGGCAAATTGCCTACACCGAGTTTTACGTTACGCCGACCCTGTGGCCTGATTTCGGAAAACAGGAATTCCTGCTGGCCATAGAAGATTATGAACATCGGGAGCGACGTTTCGGCGCCACGGCCGAGTACCTGGAGCGGAAAACATAATTTTCTCAAAGAATGGCGCTTAGATCGATAAAATGCACTTGAAGCGATGGATTACCGGCATTATTGCCGTGCCAATACTTGTTTCACTCATTGGTTTCGCACCAAGGTGGATGTTCTATTCACTTGTCTGGCTGGTGTCTTTCGGCGGACTTCTGGAATTCTATCGGATGACCAGTCCGGAGCTTTCGCCGTTTATGAGCTGGTCCATTGCAGCGGTCACGAGCGTCCTTTTTCTCCTCCTGGGACTCAGAGAATTCTATCTCGCATTTGGCTTTATCCCCCTTCTTGTCATTCTTGCCATGATTTTGTTTGTGTTTTCCCATCGATCCATCACTGCCGAAAACACCGGGCTGTTGGCTAAGGCATTGCTGGGCGCAATCTATATTACCCTGCCGCTTTCTCTTTTCCTTTTGATAGACCGCTTTCCCGGCGGGAAATTCTGGATTTTCTTTCTTCTGACTGTTATCTTCTCAAGTGATATGGGCGCGTTCTATTTCGGCAGGCTTTTCGGTTCTCACAAGCTTTGCCGGAGACTCAGTCCGGGAAAAACGTGGGAAGGAGCGGTGGGCGGCCTGCTCAGCAGCGTCTTCGCGGCGGCCTTCTTTTCCCGGCTCTTTCCTCTCGGCCAGCCCACAATTCGAATGTTGGTTCTCGGTGGGGGCATCTGCATCGCAGGACAGCTTGGCGATCTTTCCGAATCCATGCTCAAAAGGAATCATGCCCAAAAGGACTCGGGACGAATCCTTCCCGGGCACGGTGGAATCCTCGACAGAATTGACGGGCTTCTCTTCGGCATACCGGTCCTCTATTGGTACTTGTCTTTCATAGCGGTTACCGGAGGATGATCTGCAGCACGAGTGAAACCTTATGAAGAAAATTACCATACTTGGATCTACCGGGTCCATTGGGGTCAGTTCGCTCAAGGTTCTTGCGATGTACCCGGAAGAATATAGAGTTGTCGGACTCGGTGCAGGGAGGAATATCGAGCGGTTGGCCGGACAGATCGAGCGATTTCACCCTGAGGCGGTGGCTGTCCGCGATCGGGAAACCGCTCGCCGCCTCCGCGAGTACTTTCCGGACAAGAAAAAATTCCTGCTCCTTTGGGGCAATGAAGGTCTTATGGAACTGGCCGCCCTTGAAGAGGCTGACACGGTCATCTCAGCGGTGGTGGGTGCGGCGGGCCTTCTTCCCACCCTCTCGGCTATCCAGGCAGGGAAAAATGTTGCCCTGGCCAATAAGGAGACCATGGTCATGGCCGGGGAATTGGTCATGGCGGAGGTGCAGAGAAAGGATGTGCTGCTTCTCCCCATCGATAGTGAACACAGTGCCATATTCCAATCTCTCCAAGGGCATCCTATCAGGGATGTCAGGAGAGTCATCCTCACCGCTTCGGGAGGGCCATTCAGGAACCTCTCCCTCGATCAAATGGCACAGGTGACGCCGGAGGATGCTCTCAATCATCCCAACTGGCTCATGGGTCCCAAGATTACTATTGACTCTGCCACGTTAATGAATAAAGGGCTTGAAGCGATTGAGGCGAAATGGCTCTTCAACCTTGAAATGGAACAGATCCATATCCTGGTGCATCCCCAGAGCATCGTGCATTCCATGGTTGAATACAAGGATGGGTCCACCATTGCTCAACTGGGTGTGCCTGATATGACAATACCCATAGCCTACGCCCTCTTCTATCCCAGGCATCTTGAGAACTCCCTTCTTCCACTCGACCTTGGATCGGTGGGCACGCTCACCTTTGAAGAACCGGACCTCGACAAGTTCAGGTGTCTCTCTCTCGCCCTTGAGGCAGCCTCTGCGGGAGGGACCCTCCCGGCGGTCCTGAACGGCGCGAATGAGACGGCCGTTTCGGCCTTCCTGGCGAAAAGGATCGGGTTTCTGGCTATCGCGGACATCATCGAGCGGACAATTGAAAAACACACCTGTTCGCCGGGGAAAAGCATTGAGGAAGTGATCGAAGCGGACACGTGGGCCCGGAAAACGGCAAACGCTATTTTGACCGAACGGTATGCGAGATGATGTGTCCTCAAATATTGATCATCGATTTGACATTGACCGCTCTCAAGCAGGAAGTGTCATAACTGTTTCAAATGCAATTTCATTCAGATAGTGCCCACACAAATAGCATTTGGGTACTCGCGGAGTTATTATGAGCTTTATTTCTTACTATCTCCTGCCGTTCCTCGTGATCTTGGGAATTCTCATCTTCTTCCACGAACTGGGACACTTCCTTGTGGCAAAATGTTTTGGTGTGAAGGTCCTGAAGTTCTCTCTGGGGTTCGGGAAAAAGATTGTGGGCAAGAAAATTGGAGATACTGAGTATCTCATTTCCATGATACCACTCGGGGGATATGTTAAAATGCTCGGGGAGGGTGAAAACGAAACAGAGCCCTTCACTCCGGAAGAAGAGGCGCGATCTTTCGGCCATCAGCATGTGCTCAAGAGAATGGCCATCGTTACTGCGGGCCCCATTTTCAACCTCCTCTTGGCATTAATCATCTTCTCCCTCTTTTACGTGGGCGTCGGGAAACAGGTCATGGAGCCGGAAATCGGACAGGTTCGGGAACATTCCCCGGCAGAGGTCGCAGGGTTGAAGAAGGGGGATTTCATCGTGTCGGTGGACGGCAGTCGAGTCCAGTCCTGGGACGACATAAAGAAGGCCGTTCACAATCGTGCCGGCCAGTCCGTGGTCATGGTCATTCGAAGAGATCAGCGCCTGCTCACCTTCACTGTGACCCCGGAAGAAAGCGCTTCCAAGAACATTTTCGGGGAAAAAATACAGACAGCGCTCATCGGCATTGTTGCCTCGGGAAAATTCAAGACCATCGAGCTAGAAACGGGCAGCGCGATCGTTGAAGCGGCGCAGAAGACCTGGGAAATAATCTGGCTCACGTGCCTGACCGTAGTCAAGCTCTTTGAGAGAGTCATTCCGATCAAGACCATCGGCGGCCCGATCCTCATAGGCCAAATGACCGGCGAACTCGCGCACGAGAGTTTCCTCTATCTGTTTCCCTTCATGGCCGTCATCAGCGTGAACCTGGGAATCCTCAACCTGTTCCCTATCCCTATTCTCGACGGAGGTTTTCTTGTCTTTCTCCTCATCGAGCTGGTTATCGGAAAACCTTTGAGTCTGAAGAAGCGAGACCTCGCTCAGAAGGCCGGGCTCTTCCTATTGATAATGCTCATGATTGTCGTCCTTTTCAATGACATAACCAGGCTGTTTAAATAAAGCCATGATTCTCGCAATCAATACATCCACGCCCCAGTTCGGCCTTGCAATAATGAGAATGGACGGAGACTTGGCGGCTGAGTGTCTCTTTTCCGCCTCCCGCAGGCATTTTGGGGAACTCTTTCCTGCTATTGCATTTCTGCTGAACACTTCTCATACAAACCTGAGTGACCTGCGGGCCGTAGCCGTGGCTGCCGGGCCCGGCAGTTTTACCGGCCTTCGCGTGGGTCTTTCGACCGCAAAGGGAGTGTGCCATGGGCTCGACATTCCCTTGATCGCCGTATCAACCCTTGAGGCACTGGCTTCCCAGATCCCTTTCTCTTCGCTTCCCGTCAATCCTGTCGTTGATTCCAGAAGAGGCGAAATATTCACCGCCTTATTTCAATGGGACGCGCAGCAGAACAGAATGAACAGGATGACGGAAGACAGGTTCGTAAAGTTCGAAGATCTCCCCGGCGTTTTTGCCGGACCCGCCATCATCATCGGAAACAATTTCAGGAAACAGGCTCCAATCCTGCGTGGATGCGTGAACTCGAAGAGCATTCTCGCCCCGGCGGACAAGTGGCATGCGGGGGCGGCGGCAATAGCCAGGCTGGGAAACCAACGCCTGAAGCTCGGTGAAACAGACGACTTGAAAGAGACTACACCCGTGTATTTTCGGCCGCCCGACATTCGTCCGAATCCCTATCCCCTGTTGACAAGGACCACGAAGATTTGACAAACCTGAAACATAGTGGCCCAGGAAGTTAGAAATTGACAAGCTAATATGAATCATACTATGTTTTTTCATACAGTCGGTCTCCCGAAGATGCTGTTGGTCGCAGGAGATTCCGAATCTGAATCATCGGCTGTTCCCGATTTCTCATGGATTCTTCGCGCGTAAATAATAATTGGCCGTTTGCCCGGGAGGGGCTCCCATTTATCCTGATAGCAACGATCCTGGCCATTTTCTTCTATGGTATCGGATTCTTGATTTTGACCGTTCTTTCGGGATGTTTGGCAATTTTTACCGTGTTCTTTTTCAGAGATCCCCGGCGCACCTGTTCTTGTACTGCCGACGCGGTGGTAACCCCGGCTGACGGCCGAGTCATCAAAATTCAGCGGTTGGAAGGAAGAGAAAGCCCGCTGCAAGGACCCGCCGTCCTCGTCAGCGTCTTCATGAGCCTTTTCAATGTGCATGTCAATCGAATCCCCATCGCCGGGATTATCCAGGTGATCGACTACCATCCCGGCAAGTTTTTTTCCGCGAACCTTGACAAGGCTTCAGAGCAGAATGAACGGAACAGCATTCTTCTGGAAACCAGCAATAACAGACGAATCGTTGTGAGGCAGATCGCGGGGCTCATAGCAAGAAGGATTGTCTGTTGGGCGAAGGAAGGCGACCAGGTCCAGACAGGCCAGCGATTCGGCCTCATCCGATTCGGATCCAGGCTTGATGTCTTTCTTCCGGCAGACGCCCGGGTCATCGTGCAAAACGGGCAACGGGTGAAGGCGGGCCAAACCATCATCGGGTATGTATCATGAGACGAAAACGAAAAAAACGACCACGAAACAGCAGGAGAAAGGGCATCTATGTCCTGCCGAACCTCTTTA
>CAZEGG010000035.1:0-16957 GCA_964511755.1 uncultured Desulfobacteraceae bacterium
ATCGCCGCCGTATCCCTGGGCCATCTGAATGCCCCCGCTCAGTAATGACGATTTCAATCTGAGTGCGTCTCCCACCATATCCATCTTGAAAATGTTCTTCATTGTGGCATAAATGCGGTCAGGGGCTTCGCCGCTCCATCCAAATGCGCCGAAAGCTCCCCCTGGCTTGCCCTCCAGGTTCGCCTTCTCTGCCAGAAACAGCATCTTTTCCATGGCCTGCATCATGGCGCCATGATAGGTAGCAGACCCGAACGCATACGCATCATACCCTTCGAGATCCGCCGCGTTCTTGATATTCGTGATGTTTTTTACTTCCGCCTCTTCCCCTCCAATCCGGACACCTTCCGCGATCAGCTCCGCAATGTTCTCCGTCTCGCCGGCCCTGGTTGCATATACGATCAAAGCCTTTGCCATTTCTCTTCCCCCTTACTTTTCACCCTCTTCGGCTACCTCAAGGTGCCCCTTGTGCTTGGTCCCGCACACAGGACAAACGATCTCAATTTCGTCCTTATTCCCGATAAACTTTTCCCGCAACTTTTCAGGACCAAGAAAATTAATATCTCCGCAGGCACACTGCGGGCATTCCGCTCTTACCCTGTACTTTTTCTCAGACATCACAAACCTCCCTTTTGCGGTCCATCTTCACCGCCCCTCATGCATTGTAAAGACATTTGAAAGTCTCTCGTTACCCGTCATCCAAAAAGGCTATGGCGGCGGAAGGGTCTCTTCGGCATGGCTACAGAGATACCCGGGGCGAAAGAAGATCTCTTCTGCCCCGGGTCTGTCGTCATGGCCTCAAGAGTCCAAACCGGTATCTATTTCTCCACTGAACCCTGCACCAGATACCCTGATGTTACAATCTCTCGTCGGATCCGGTCTTCCCGCAATCCGGGATGTAACAGGAGACATCGACAAATTCACACTTCTGTTTACAGGAAGGGCACACATCCGGCGGCGTGTCCGCCTGAAGGATGTATCCACAATCCTGACATTTCCATTCTCCCATAATACCTTCCCCTTTCCTATCACTCTTTCGGGGCAGCAGGAGGGGTAAACGTGCGCTGGCCCAACTCCCCGTCCAGCATGAAAAGCCCTCCTCTCGCATCGCCCATCAGTTTGATCTTCTGTACTACCCCATTCGCACTGTCCTCTTCTTCCACCTGCTCGCTCACAAACCACTGGAGAAAAATCTCCGTCGCGTGATCATGCTCTTCACGGGCCAGGCCGACCAGATCGTTGATCATCCCCGTCACCTTTTGTTCATGGGCGTAGGCGGCTTCAAACGCTGCAAGAGGGGAATCCCATTCTGCGGGAGGACCGTCAATCGTTTTCAGCAACACCCGGCCGCCTCGCGTATTAATGAAATCATAGAACTTCATGGCATGGACCAGCTCTTCCTGGGCCTGGACCCGCATCCATGTTGCAAAGCCGCCGAGATTCATGGACTGAAAATAGGCGCACATCGCCAGGTACAGATAGCCGGAGTACAGTTCGGCGTTGTGCTGGCCGTTCAATGCCTCTTCCATCCTTTTGTTCAACATGGTGTTTATCTTTTCCAAAGACCATGGAGATTACAGTAGGCCCGGGGAGTCACACGGTCTGCGTCCACTTTGAACGTGGCCTCCGGTGCATCTCCCGGTTTCAGGAACTCAACGTAAGATTTTCCGCCTGCAAGAAGTTCAATCCATTCAATGTAGTGTTTTTCTTCCATGGGATGCGCCACGGCTCCCACTTTTACCCTGTACCCGTCGGCGGTCTTTTCAACTACCGGCACGTGTTTTTCTTTGGCAGCGTCGACGGTGTTCTCCTTCAACAGTTTCATGGCCTGGCCGCAGCAGACGAGTTCGCCTTCGCCGCCATGCATAACCAGAACGATGTTTCCGCACGCTTCACATTTATACACCTGTAATCTCTCAGCCATTCTTTACTCCTCCTTCAATCTTTTGGGGGTAGCGTACACGGTACGTCCACTTTTCCGCGGACTTTCTTCCACTCTTTAAACCAGCCCGGTAACCGCATTCAACGCGGCCTCGTAATCTGGTTCCTTCGTCACTTCTTTCACGATTTCCAGATAACGTATTGTGCGTGCACTGTCGAGTACAAATACGGCTCTGGCCAGCAGACGCAAGTCCTTGATGAGAACGCCATAAGCCTCGCCAAAGGAGGCGTTCCGATAATCCGACAGAGTCACCACTCTGTCGATACCTGCAGCCCCGCACCATCGTTTCTGGGCAAACGGCAGATCCATACTGATTGTAATAACGGCAACGTCGTCACTCAGGTTTGCCGCGGCTTCATTGAATCTTCGGGTCTCCATATCGCACACGGGCGTGTCCAGCGAAGGCACCGAAGCGTATAATGCCACTTTCCGGCCCAGCGATGAAAGCTTGACCGGCTGCAAGTCGTTTCCTGCGAGTTCGACGTCAGGGGCCTTGTCGCCCACCTTCAGAGCCGGCCCCACGAGTACAAGGGGATTTCCCTTCATAGTGATTATACCAGAACGTTCTTCCATATCAAACCCTCTTTTCTCTTTACATGGTGACGCCCGAGCATCCTGCCGGCACAGACAGCCACCACGTCCAATCGATCCTATCTTCCGGAGCGTTTTCCAATCAGTAATTTTCTCCAAGCAATTCAAAATGGGCCTGGGGATGCGCACACGCAGGGCAGGTGTTGGGGGCCTCTTTCCCCGTGTGGAGATATCCGCAGTTCCGGCATCTCCAGACGACCTCTTCATCCCGTTTGAAAGTACGCCCGGCCGCGATATTGGCTGCAAGAGCATTATACCTTTTTTCATGCTGCTTTTCTGCCACAGCTATAGCGTTGAATACCGTGGCGATTTCCTGAAATCCTTCGTCTTTCGCGATATCCGCAAACCCCGGGTACATCTCGGTCCATTCATAACGCTCGCCACCGGCTGCGGCCTTGAGATTCTCCACGGTCGTTCCAATGCTCCCTGCCGGAAAAGCAGCCACAATCTCCGCTTCTCCCCCTTCCAGGAATTTGAACAGCCTTTTCGCATGTTCCTTCTCCTGGTTGGCGGTCTCGGTAAAAATCTCCGACATCTGCACAAAACCTTCCTTTTTCGCCTGGCTTGCAAAATACGTATACCGGTTTCTCGCCTGGGACTCTCCTGCAAATGCAGTCAACAAATTTTGCTCAGTTCTGCTTCCTTTCAGTTCCATTTATATTTTCCTCCTTCTATAGAATACGGTATGCTTCTCATACACCTTCTTCGACGACAGAACCCGGCCCTGCAAGCGGCCTGAAGGCCTTTTTGCCGGCCCCGCATATGGGGCACTTCCAGTCATCGGGCAGGTCCTCAAACTTCGTGCCCCTGGGAATCTTTCCTTTCCTGTCTCCCTTATCCGGGTTGTAGATATACCCGCAATTGATTGTCTGGCACTGCCACATGTCTTCAGGTCTTGCCATCCTTCTCCTCCACTTCGGACCCGTTCTGCATATTCAATTATGCTCCGGTTCCTGCCTGCGTTCTCTCTCCTCAGCCTTCGTTTACGGCATAGTAACAACGCTTCGGAGATATCACCTTTCCCTTCTTCTTCAGCTCACCGATCGTCTTTGAGACTTCCTTACTCTCCACGCCGAGCATTTTCGCCACATCTCCGGGCCTCACCGGTTTACCGGCCTTTTTCATTGCGTCCAGCA
Organism: uncultured Desulfobacteraceae bacterium; assembly: GCA_964511755.1. GTDB lineage: Bacteria > Desulfobacterota > DSM-4660 > Desulfatiglandales > Desulfatiglandaceae > B46-G9. Next base: position 3,667 of record CAZEGG010000035.1, read on the forward strand.
CTTTGGTTTCCATTTACTCCTCCTTTCTCTCTCAATTGATGATCTCGAACATCTTTTTCATGTGGTTTCAAGTTCTTCTTCCAGCCACTTCTTCACCTCGTCTTCCACCGCATACAATCCCTTGTGCGACCGGTTCTTCCTTTTCACCTGGTCTCTCAATTCTCCGGGCATGGTGATCTTTGCAAGTTCGACGGAACCTTCGGAATTCCGCCGCACGAGATAGATGACCGGTTCCTTTTCCCAGGTGTTCAGAACAAAATAGTGGGCAACATCATTCTTGGATCTCACCATCCTGTACCCTCTGCTCCAATTGTTGCCCCATTCGAGATATAATCTCACGGCTTCCTCGGGAGTCATTTCCCAGTCAATAGACTCGACGAGTTCCCGCTCTCGTTTGAGATCTTCCAGGGACATCATGACCCTTAACTCCTTCCCTGCTTGCCCGGGGGAACTCCACCTTCACGGCTTCAGCGGCTGCTCTTTCCACCAGCCTTTCCGTATGTGCGCGAATCGCTCGTCTTCCGCCAGCTTCTTTATGCGAAAGGCCGAATCCCGTAGAACTCCGTACAACACGCCGCAACCGTCATCTTCCCGAACCAAGTCGCCCTGATCAGCCAGTCTGATCATCTCATTCGCCAGTTCCAACGTCTTCCTGATACTCATGTCACAAGCCCTCATTGGTTCCCCCCGAAAGCTTTTCCGTTAGCTGGCATTATTACAGAGCACTTTTCGTGCCAGGGGGGCAAAAAGGCGACAGAAATATATTTATTCAGTTGTTTCGATATGTTAAAAACTATAATCGTTTCTCCTCCGGGAACTCTGGTGCCTGAGGGAAAGAGAACGAGACAGATATGTATCACTTGCCGTGCGAATGGCTAAAAGGTTCATATTACGGTCTATTTTGAGCATTTTCGGCTTTCTGGAAAGCGGCGGCCGCGGAACCCTGCCTCAGGCCTCGCTCAAAAGTGTCTCACTTGTCTTTCTGAGACAGAACAGTCCCATGAGACAGTGTGCAGTCTATTCGAAGAGGCGGTCAGGCATCTGACATGGCTATCCTGTCTTGATATCAGGATGATCGGCAAGGAAGCGATAGAGAGTTGCCCGTCCCACCGCAAGCATACGTGCAGCTTTGGCCTTGTTCCCACCGGCTCGCATCAATGCTTCCAGGACACTCTCCTTGTCCAGTTTTCGGCGAGGGCCGCACGTGGTCCTGTCTTCCCGCCATTCCCGCAATTCTGCCGGCAGGTGCTCCAGGTCTATGGCCCGGTCCCTGGCCTTGAGGAGGGCAAACCTGAGGGCGCTCTGGAGTTCGCGGACATTTCCAGGCCAAGGATACTCAACCATTAAGGCGAGGGCATCCGGGGAAATCTGCGAGGCATGCAGGCCTTCTTTTGATTCCTTCCGGAGAAAATGGTTCACCAGGAGCGGAATATCATCTTTCCGCTCTCTGAGTGCCGGAATAGCGACAGGAACAACCCGAATCCGGTAATAGAGATCCTTCCGAAAACGCCCGTTGCTCACTTCCCGGGTCAGATCCCTGTTGGTTGCGCTGATGATTCGGACATCTACGGAGACGCTTTCCTCGCCGCCCACCCGCTCAAATGTTCCCTCCTGAAGAACTCTCAAGAGCTTTACCTGAACCGTCTTCGGAAGATCTCCAATTTCATCCAGGAAGAGGGTTCCGCCGTCGGCGAGTTCAAATCTTCCCTTCTTGTCCCGTATGGCCCCGGTAAACGCACCTTTCACGTGTCCGAAGAGCTCGCTCTCGAGCAGTCCCTCGGGAAGAGCGGCGCAGTTCACCGGGACAAAAAGCCTTTCTGCACGCGGTCCTTCATTGTGAATCGCCGCCGCCACGAGCTCTTTGCCGGTTCCGCTTTCTCCCTGGATGAGAACGGGAACATTTACGTCCGCGACCTCTCTGATGGTCTCGAACAGTTCTCTCATCCTGGGAACTTGCCCCACTATTCCCCTGAAACATTGCTCGGTCTTCAGCCGCCTTCGCAGGTGATTCAGCTCTGTCACATCCTCAAACATTACAATGGCGAGGCGGTTTCCGTTATGCTCGAAGGGCGCGGCACTGATGAGAAAAGTGAGATCAACGCAGCTGCCGTCCAGTACAAACTCCATCCGTGCCCTTTTCCGCTCTATTCGATCGCCCGAAACAGCCTTCAAAGCAGTATTCCGCAGCACACAGGACTCACATTCCTGCGAAAATCCGCATCCATCCACGGTCTTGAGCGCATTGGCACACTGGATCATGTCGCCCACCCGCTGCTTCAATGCAGCATCTCCGGAACCACCATGCGACCTCAGGAAGAAATCATTGGCCGCATGGATGCGCCGGTCGCTGTCCAGGATCAGTATGGCGCAGGGGATCGCATCGAAAAGAGTTTTCAAAAAAGCTTTATTATCCAGGAGTTGAGTGATTGCTTCCATGTATTCCGGCCCAATTTTCTATCCACTCGCCAAATTTCATGAACCCAGTACCCCTCATTCATAGGATGAAAGCTTTCCTGAAGGTTGCGTGCCGATTGACAAGAAAAGGCATGAAGAACAAGGGTGTTACTTGCTGGGCCTTTATACGGATAACTTAAGAAAGTGACATGATTTTGTCAAGAAAGGGTCCGGTCGCTACAGAAATTATTGGCAATGATGCCCTGGCGTGACAGCCCCCAGTCGTATTTGACGGGGTCGTTCTTCGAGTACTTCCGCAGGCTCTCCGTGACTTCAAGGGCGGCAGCAAGGGATGGGGTTCGCCGGGAGGTGAGGCCCAGTTCCGCTGATGCCCGAAAGATGTGCGTATCCAGCGGCATCACCAGCTCTGACGGATCAATGAAATCCCAGAGGCCGAGATCAATGTTGTCGCTTCTGACCATCCACCTGAGATACATGAACAGCCTCTTGCATGCGGATCCTTGAAGAGAGCACGGGATCAAGTAGTGCACATCCGAGAATGACGCGATGAACGCTTCAGCAAGACCCAGAAGGTGTCCGGACCAATAGTGTTGTCTGGCAAAGCCGTCGAGCGAGCCGTGTTCTCTGAGAACAGTTTGAATTGCCTTGAAAAAACGGAACACATCTCGCCCGGTCACAAAACGGTACTTGAATAGGAGCAGCTCTTCTTCAGGCGCGTGGCCGAGGGCCAGGATGTATCGGAGCGGTTCATTACGGACGATTTCAAGGAGGCGATCCATGGCATTGAAGATCTGTGTGACACGTCCGAAGGCAAGTGAAGAAGTAATCAGACCGACGAGTTCGCGTTCCGAGGGATTTTCAAACCGGTACACGTATTTTATCGGATCGGACCGGATATACGTTCTGTCGTTAAATACCCGGTAAAGAGTTTCCAGCCGTGCTCCCAGCACTTCTCCCCGGCCTTGCAATCTATTTTCTGCACCGTTACCCATAGTCATAAAACAATATCTTTAGCGGGCCATGTCAAGCCATTTTTCTGCTTCACGGCAGAATAGCGGCGTGGAGAAACGCTATGGAAGAAAGGTTCCCGGTTTACTCGGTTGTGGGAGGCGCAGAGGCTTGAGCCTTGTCGTCTCCGAGGGCATCAAAGGGGCCCACAAAGGAAATATCTGAGAGGAAGTTCTAAATTTCTTTCCTAATCCTGCCGATATACGACATATAATTCTGAGAAAGGCGCCCCAAGAGGCGCGAGAGGAAAATGGCGAGTATTGCAACCATGAAACTGGAACACCTGTCCGGGCGGGAGGTAGGCACTTCTGTTCTCCTCAGGGAACTGGCAAGGGGAGGCATGGCGGTGATCTTCCTGGCCTACCAGAAGACCCTGAAACGCCGAATCGCGGTCAAAATACTCCCGAAGTCCCTGATCAATGAAACCAGCGCGGAGTTCTTTCGCCAGGAGGCTGAGGCCGCGGCCATCTTATCCCACCCGAATATCATTCCGGTCTATGAGGTGGGAAACACGGGCGAGTTCCTTTTCTTCACCATGCAGTTCGTCAACGGAAAGTCCCTTTCCCAGTACATTAAAACGGCAGCGAAGAACCCTCTGCCTTCCAAACGCTTTCTCCCCGTGGATCACACGCTGCGTATTCTCATTGAAGTTCTCGACGCCCTCGATTACGCCCACCGGCAGGAAATCATCCATCGGGATATTAAGCCGGCCAATATCCTCATTGAGGGCCACACGAAGCGACCCATCATCACTGATTTCGGCCTGGCCAAGGTGTCCCGGGGCCCTGACGAAAACAGCCCCATGCTCCTGGGCACGCCGAACTACATGGCGCCGGAACAGATTCGAAACACCCCTGTAGACCGCAGGACCGATGTCTATGCCACCGGCACAATGCTCTTTCAGATGCTGGTCAGCCGCCTGCCTTTTCCCAAAGTGGCAAACGTCACGGATCTCCTGAAAGCCAAACTCACCCTGGGAAACCGTCTATTCACCTGCAGACCCTCCCAATTGAACCCGGCCGTTACCGAAAGACTTGATCGAATAGTAGAAAAGGCAACCGCCTTTCACATGGAAGACCGGTACGCGTCCGCCCGCGAATTCAAGGCGGACCTCGAAGAATACCGTAGGCACAGGCTCGAACACGCGGCCGCAAGGAGAAGCCATGTCAGCGCCACGGCCCATTAAGAACCAGTTAATGCAGTTCGGGCGGAATATCGCCCTGCTTTTCAACCGCTCTACCATGTACGACACATCTCATCCGTATGTCGGCCAGTCCATCGAAGTGGTCTACCAGACACTGGAGCCTCTGTTGGAGCTCATATCGCCTCTCGTTTTCATCTTCACCCAGGGGCAGTTTTTCATCGACGAAGAACCTCTCGACCCGCGCGTCAACGTGGGCCGTATCATCGCTCACTTCAAGAAGGCGGACATCCAGTCTATCTCCTTTGAAAAGGGGGTGGACAAGAACGACATCCGCATTTTCCTGGAGATCGCTTCCTCCCTGCACAGATACCCCAATGCAGATGCCATGAAGGACGCGCTGGCAGAAAAGGGTGTCGACTACATGAAAATCAATCATGTTTTCTATAAAAAGGTCACGGAGGATGACGAAATCGTCTCCAGGGAGGCCCTCAAAAAGGTCACGCCGGCGATGATGGAGGAAGACCAATTCAAGTCCAAGAGGATGTTCATCGAGGCCCTCCTGGAAAGCGTACTGACTGAGGAATTCATCAAGACACTCAATATCAAGAACCTCGTGAAAAACCCGGCGGATCTCACCAGGAAAATGATCGAGGCCGACCTGAAAGGGAAAGCCGGCCTTGTTCAGGATGAGGAGCACAAAGTGTTCCGGGGAGTTTCCGGAGGAGACGGCGTTCCCGGTGGTGAAAGCGCGCACAGCGCTTCTCTACGGGGAACTCAGCAGGAACCTCCGGTGAAAGGAGGTCCGGATCATCTCCGCAGAGCGGCTGCGGACGGAACCCCGCCCGTGAAATCGATCTCCGAGGAGGATGACGCAGAGCAGAATGGTCCTGCACAAGTCCACCCAACCCTCCGGACAGGACTCGGCGGAGGAGGGAATCAGGCGCCGGCGGATGGTCCTCCCGTAGGCCATGGTGCCATACTCTACAGGCAGCTCGAAGTCATTGAGCAGGAGGTGGAAAAAAACCTTGCCGGTCAAGGAGACGTAAACCTTTCCGACCTTGCGTCCGCCGTCTTTGAAATGAAGAATCAGCTCATTGCCGGAATCGAGAGCCAGAAGGCCCTCGGAATCAGCTATGAAAACAAAGAAGAAATCCTGGAGAAGAGCAACGAAATCGCAGACCGGGTCCTTCTTTCCCTTATCAGGGAAGAATACCAGGCAGGCCGCATCACGACCTCCCGGCTGGCACAGATCCTCCGGCGGCTGGTACCCGAACCTCCTGAACTCCGCAGGCTTCTTCCAAAAATCAAGCAGGCACTTCTGGAGGAAGGCATGTCTCTGCCTGACTACCTGAAACTCGTCCAGGAGCTTGGTCGGGAACTCCAGAGCGACGACCTTGCCAAAATCATCCAAGAGAGCTCGGAACAGATCGGGCTGGACGGCGAAGAAATCTTCGAAGAGGTGAAACGAAATCCCTCCCAGGCAGCCGAAATTATTTATCTGGCCGCCGAGATCCGGAAGGGCACGGGGGACGAAAAGGTGCTCTCCGATCTGCTGGTGGATTATGTGGAACGGCTCGGGGCTCACATGGGAGAGGAATTGGCCCAAGGCAGTGAAGGTGATGGAGAGACACATCTGCAAAAGGTCATGACTGACGTCAAGTCGAATATTGTCCAGAAGCTGGCTCGCATGGATGTCAAGGACGATGTTCTGGCGCGATTGGAAGAAAAACTGAATAAACGCCTGGACGATATGCTCGACAACCTGCGCCTGGAGTGGCTCAAAGGCCAGGGCGCCCAATCGGACAAGGTCCCGGGCAAGCGTCTCAGCGTGCTTCAGACCCTGGAACGCAGCGTGAGTGAAAAAGACGAGTTGGGGGATATTCTCAGAGTCGTCCGCTCCAAGGTGGAGGCCGGGGAAATCGACGAGAACGATTTTCGGCAGATCCACGAAGAGATCCTGGCCCAGAAACAGCGGATCAAGGAGCTTGAGTCAGGAAAGGGCCTTCCTTCAGGTATCCTGAAGTCGGAGGAACTGCTCCTCTTTCTGGAAAAGGAAATGGCACGCGCCAGACGTTATCACACGCCATTTGCAGCCCTGGGCTTTTCCCCGGTCAGGGCCAGGACACGGGCCAAGAAAGAAGAGGAGATCGTGACCCGCCAATCTCTCATAGACGCGGTCATGCAGAAGCTCGCGGCGATCTTCCGGGAAACGGACGTCCTCGGACAGATAGGAAGAAGCCGGGTAATGGCTCTGCTTCCCATGACGGAGGAGTCGGCCGGAAAACTCGCCTTGCGCCGGAGCATGAAGCTTTTGCACCTTGAACCTCTGGACGTTGCCGGAATCCCCGTGGACATCAAGGTTGCCGGGGTGTTAGCCAGGGTTGATCTGGAAGAGACTCCGGACCCTAAGGCCTTCCTGAAAGCGCTGACCGCCCAACTCATTGACATGGCCGCCAGGATCAAGAATATCCACTCATATTTCTGATCGCGGGCGGGACATCACTTTTCCCTGGACGCGGCCGAACTCTCCTGATAGGTATTTTCCTGAACTTCACTCCCACGAATCATGAGTGACCGGCTCACTCAGTATCCAAACAGAAATGCCCAGGTTCGGAAAATGAAATTAATAGATCTGAGAAGTGACACGGTCACCCGGCCTACAGCGGGAATGCGCGCCGCCATGGCCGGGGCCGAGGTCGGAGACGACGTGTACGGGGAAGACCCGACCGTCAACCATCTGGAGGAACTGGCGGCCTCCATGCTGGGCACCGAAGCCGCCATATTCGCCGCCAGCGGCACCCAAAGCAACCTCATGGGCCTGCTCAGCCAGTGCGGCAGAGGAGATGAGTACATCGTCGGTCAAAAGGCGCACACCTACAGGTACGAAGGCGGGGGCGCGGCGGTTTTTGGCTCTATCCAGCCCCAGCCTCTGGACTTCGAAGCCGACGGCACCTTGAATCTGGAAAAGGTTGATGCGTTTATCAAGCCCGATGATTTCCATTTCGCCCGAACCCGGCTTCTTTGTCTGGAAAACACGCAGGCCGGTCGTGCGTTGCCCCTCAACTATATCAGAGAAGCGCATGCGCTTGCGCGAAAGCGCAATCTGAACCTTCATCTGGACGGGGCCCGTATCTTCAACGCAGCGGTCAAACTCGGAGTCCCCGTCACCGACATTTCCCGTTACTTCGATTCCATATCGGTCTGCCTCTCCAAGGGGCTCGGCGCTCCTGTAGGTTCGTTGCTCTGCTCCACAACCGGGATCATCGGGGAGGCCCGTCGATGGCGGAAAGTTCTTGGGGGAGGCATGCGGCAGGCGGGAATCCTGGCGGCCGCAGGCATCTACGCCCTGGAAAACCACGTGGTCCGGCTTGAGGAGGACCATGCGAATGCCGCCTTCCTGGCGGAAAGTCTCGGAGAGATAGACGAGGTAACGGTGGACTATTCACCCATGCAGACAAACATGGTGTTTATCACCGTTTCCGCAGTGCATTCGGCCGGGCTGCCGACCTTTCTCAGGCAGAAGGGGGTCCTGATCACGGGCGGGGAGACCATTCGGCTGGTGACGCACCTGGATATAGAAAGGGATGACATACCCAGAGTCGTTGAGTCATTCAAGGATTTCTTTCGAACCTCCACCGCCTCCCTATGATCCATATCCACACCGACTTGAAAGGACAAGGGAATTATGACACTGCTTCAGCATACCCCCACGTACACCGGGAGTGACGCCATTTCAATCGTCAAGCATCTTTACGCTATCAGGGCCACGGCCAGTCCCCTTCCCAGCGAACGCGACCAGAACTTCCTGATGACCGCAGAGACCGGCGACCGATTTGTTTTGAAGATCGCCAACGCCCTGGAAAACCGTACGATGCTGGATGCCCAGAACCAGGTCATGCAGCACCTGGGGCGGCATGTGGAGTTCTGCCCACGGATTCTGGCGACCAAAACGGGAGAACTGATTTCAAAGATCCAATCGGCGGAAGGCAAGACGTATTTCGCGAGGCTGGTTTCCTATCTGCCGGGAATCCCTCTGGCGAACGCCGGGTACCATTCGCCTGCGCTCCTGACGGACCTGGGCCGGCGCATGGGGCAGATGGACCGGGCCATGGCAGACTTCGATCACCCGGGCGCCCACAGGGATTTCCACTGGGACCTCGCGAATGCCCTCCAGGTGGTGCGGGAACATCAGGCCTTGATCCAAGAGCCGTCACTACGTGAAAAGATCGAAAAATGCGCCGACGCTTTCGAACGGGATGTGGTTCCGCTGTTTCCAAAATTGCGCAGAAGCGTCATCCATAACGATGCCAACGACTACAACGTGATCGTGGGAGGGGGCAATGACCCGTATACACGCAACCAGGGAGTCGTGGGCATTATCGACTTCGGTGACCTGGTGTACAGCTACACGGTCGGCAACCTGGCCATTGCAGCTGCCTACGCCGTTCTCGACAAGCCGGATCCTCTGAAGACCGCGGCCCTCGTAACGGCAGGGTACCATGCCGAGTATCCGCTCGAAGAAGAGGAGATTTCCGTGCTGTTCGGCCTGCTCCGCATGCGACTGTGCGTGAGCGTCTGCCTGGCAGGTCATCAGCTTGATCAGCAGCCCGACAATGAATATCTTTCGGTAAGCCAGACGCCGATCCGAAAGACCCTGCCGCGCTTGGCGGATATTCCCGCCCGCTTTGCAGAAGCCGTCTTTCGAGAGGCATGCGGCATGTCCCCCGTTCCACGGTCGGAGCCGGTCAGGAGCTGGCTCGAAAATCACGGACAGGACATGGCATCCGTGCTGGATATGGATCTGCGAACAGAGCCTCTGGCCGTGTTCGACATGAGCATCGGGAGTCCTCTGATGAAAGGGGATCCGCGGGAAAACGAAGAACCGGCGCTCTCCAGCCGGCTTTCTCGGATCATGAAAGCGGCCGGCGTCACCGTAGGGATCGGCCGCTACGACGAGGCACGCATGCTCTATTCCGTCCCCCCATTCGCGTCGGGCGACGTATCGACCGACGCGCACAGAACAGTGCATATGGGCGTGGATGTGTTTACGGAAGCCGGATCAACCGTCCGTGCTCCTCTGGAAGGCGCCGTATCCGCTTTTGCACGGAACGATGCACCGCTGGACTACGGTCCTGTGATCATCCTGGAGCACCGGACCGACAAAGGGGACCGCTTTCACACGCTCTACGGTCACCTGAGCCCGGACTCCCTGGAGGGCCTGTATCCCGGCAAGACCTTCGCCAAGGGAGAGCCGATCGGCCTGGTCGGTTCGGCGGACACCAACGGAGGATGGACGCCCCACCTGCATTTTCAGATCATCGTGGATCTTCTGGAACTGGGCACGGAATTTCCGGGTGTGGTTCGGGCCGCTGAGCGACGCGTGTGGACGGCATTTTGCCCCGACCCCAACCTGATACTCGGGATCCCTGCCGATCGCTTCCCTCCGCCCGAGCCGACCAAAGCTCAAACCCTTACGACCAGGCGGAAATACATGGGGAGAAATCTGAGCATCGGCTACCGGGACCCGGTGAAGATCGTTCGCGGATGGAAGCAGTACCTGTTCGACGAGACCGGCAGGAGATATCTGGACGCCTACAACAACGTCCCGCACGCGGGGCACTGCCATCCCCGCGTGGTGGAAGCAGCCTGCCGGCAAATGACGGTTCTGAACACCAACACGCGGTACCTTAACGACTTCATGAATCGCTATGCACAGAGGTTGTGCGGAACCATGCCGGACCCGCTGAGTGTTTGTTTCTTCGTCAACTCGGCGAGCGAAGGCAACGAGCTTGCCCTTCGGCTTGCCCGGTCCTACACCGGGCGCCGGGACATGATTGTCCTGGAGGGCGCATACCACGGCCACACGACTTCCCTGATCGATATCAGTCCTTATAAGCATGACGGCCCCGGCGGCACCGGAGCACCCTCCTGGGTCCACACCGCCGCCGTTGCCGACGTCTTCCGGGGGCTTTATAAGGCCGACGATCCGGAAGCTGGGACCAAATACGCCCGGCAAGTCAGAGACATGATCACAATGCTACAAGAGAAGGGCGTCGGCCTCGCCGGGTTCATTGCGGAAAGCTGCCCCAGCGTAGGCGGACAGATCTTCTTCCCGGAGGGCTACCTTTCCGCGGTCTACCGGCATGTCAGGGAAGCGGGCGGGATCTGCATCGCTGATGAGGTCCAGACGGGTTACGGCCGCATAGGCACCCACTTCTACGCGTTCGAAGCCCAGGGCGTGGTTCCGGACATCGTGGTCCTGGGGAAACCGATCGGTAACGGCCATCCCATAAGCGCTGTCGTTACCACTCCCGAGATCGCGGATGCCTTCGACAACGGCATGGAGTTTTTCAGCACTTTCGGAGGAAATACCGTTTCCTGCGCAGTGGGACTGACCGTACTTGACGTGGTCCAGGAGGAAAATCTGCAGGTCAATGCTCTTCAATGCGGCAGGCGGATGCTCGACGGAATGGCCCCATTCGTTGAACGGTATCCGATCGTCGGGGACGTGCGTGGCTCAGGACTCTTTCTTGGAGTGGAACTGGTGCGGGACCGGGAGACCCTCGAACCCGCTGACGTGGAGGCGTCATGGGTCGTCAATCGGATGCGGGAGCAGGGCATTCTTATGGGCACGGACGGCCCTTTCCACAACGTCCTGAAAATCCGGCCGCCCATGCCGTTCGATGAAGACAATGCCGACCTTCTCGTGGCCATCCTGGACAGGATCTTAGCCGAAGGATTCGGTGGGTAGGCCTGCTCCCTGACGGCTGCCTCGCCGCGCTGTGGCAAGCGACGGGGCATTTAACCCGTTTTGGAAATAAGGGCGGTTTCATGGAAAAGATACGAATCGGCATCAGCACCTGTCTCATGGGCGAGCCGGTAAGGTACGACGGCGGGCACGCGCATGACCGCTATGTGACGGACACTCTGGCCAGGTACGCGGAATTTGTCCCTGTTTGTCCGGAATTAGAGGCAGGCCTCGAAGTACCCCGCGAACCCATGCGGCTTGTTGGCAATCCCGAGTCTCCCCGTCTCATCACGGTCAGGACAAAGAGAGATATGACGGAGGTTCTCGTCACGTGGGCCGGAAAAAGGGTAAGAGAACTGGAGAGCGAGGGTCTCTGCGGATTCATCTTTAAAAGCAAATCGCCCAGCAGCGGCATGGAACGGGTAAAAGTCTACAGCGAGAGCGGCACGCCGGTCAAGAAAGGGGTGGGGCTCTTCGCGAGGGCTTTCATGGAACATTTCCCGCTCATCCCCGTAGAAGAGGAGGGAAGGCTTCATGATCCCCATTTGCGGGAAAATTTTATTGAACGCATATTTATCCTCAAGCGATGGCGGCGTACTCAGGCCGAACGAAAAAGCATGGGAAGCATCGTGGGTTTTCACACCGTTCACAAGCTGCTCATCCTCTCTCACAGCCCGAAACATTATCGGGAAATGGGAAGACTAGTGGCCCAGGCCAAAGACTTAAAGATAGACGAGGTCTATGCCCGCTATGAATTCCTGCTCATGGAGGCTTCGCGCCTGCTCGCCACGGTCAAGAAGCATACCAACGTGCTCCAGCACATGATGGGTTATTTCAAGAAACAGCTCGGCCCGGATGAAAAGCAGGAACTTCTCGAGGTGATCGGTGCCTATCACGATGAATTTATCCCTCTTATCGTTCCCATAACTCTCTTTAGACACTACGTCCGGAAATATGATCAAGCCTATCTCCGGGACCAGGTCTACCTCTCTCCCCATCCATTGGAACTCAAGCTTCGAAACCATGCCTGATCTTTATACCCACGGTCATCTTCACCGTCTCGCTACGAAGATCCGTCAGGGACCCGGCTCAAATGCGTGTCCTCAATTGATCGGCAACCGATTGATGGAGTAACTTCTGGGCTTCAATGAGTTTCTTGTACTTTGATTCTATTTTCTCGATATTTCGAGACAGAATAGCCTTCAACAAATCACCTTCCATTTCGGCAACATCGATTCTTTCATAATAGTCCATAGTCTCTTTGAGATGTGCGATAACGATCTTGCCTGTCAGGATCGGGTGGTTGTTCGTTACATTTGCATCCTCAAACCTTGTTCCATGTTCAAGCTCAACTTCTAAACCTTTTCGGAATGCATCAAGGGGAATATCCATCCTTTTGACATTCACAATATCGAGAATCGTGGACGCCTCCTCCTCCGAAACAGTAGGATCCGTGATTCCGGACCAGTCCCGCAAGCCAATTTCGTGGCAGACCCTCTTTACTTCATCAGCGGTTATATACTCTGGCAGTTTCATGTTTTTCTCCTTTCATGATTGATTTAACGCCCGGCTTGAGGGGCGCGCGCTTTTTGCATCCCTCTCAAATTCGTTGTTCGCCCTTATCGTTCTGCAATTATAGAGTCATCAATGTGTGAGGATGGTCAAGGGATTACTGCAACTGTACACACAGTTAGCTTTCGCTTTTTTGCGCCACTGCAGTAATCCAATTTTTTTCAGGTAGACTATCGATTTTTTCTATCTGATATCCTGCTTCAGACAGAAAATCTTTGTATTCATCCGGTGTATGAATCTTCATATCAAGTAGATTGACCCATCTGGTATTTCGTTTTTCAAACCGATCATCTTTGTATACTTCATTAACCAATAAAAGAAATGCTCCTGGTTTTAATACACGTTTTACCTCTATTAAATCATTAATTAAGTCAGGCCAAAAATAATATGTTTCAAACGCCGTT
>CAZEGG010000036.1:0-16777 GCA_964511755.1 uncultured Desulfobacteraceae bacterium
TATCCCGCGACTCTTTAAGCAGATAGCAAAGAAAAGAGAAAATCGGCGCCTTCCCTGAATTAACTACCCGCGACCGAGCAAACCCGATGATCTCATGAGCTGAACGAGTTCTGCCAGCCGAATGCTGTCAAATAACGCCACTCATCCTACAAGCAAGCTTGTGGGATGAGTGGCGTATCTGTCTGGATGGTTAAAAAACCACTGGATTACAAAAACCAGTGCGGAAATAGACCTCTAATTTTTCTAAACATTATAATCATTAGTTACTCTCTAACGGCTAAGTGTTCTGATGAGGACAGTATTGGATATGCTCCAACCCGGGCAGGTACCCTGATTCGATTCCCTGTGTCTGGGAACCCCATTCCAGAACTGGACCCTTGATGAGTTTGGTAGACCATTGCTTGATTCCCAAATTTCCTTGGCGCGGAATTATGCGCGACTCTTTATTTTGAGAAATTTTGGGAGGATATTATATCAACGAGAAATGAGTTCAAAGAGGTTGATCACCCCGTGACAACTACAGGCAGTGGCCAAAAGAAATTTGCGTTCACGACCCTGGCTGGCACGGAGATGGTCCAAGAGGAGAAAGATGTCTCTTGCCGGATACCCACCTACCCCCGGAGCTAATTGTCTGCTTCGGATCACCGTCGTATCAAAACGTTTGCTGCCCCACTCAGCCAAAAAGCGGTACATAATTCTCGGACGAGAAACGCCCGTATAGGTGCAGATATCTTTGGGCTCCGGACAATTATCGGGGCACAAGAAATCGGCATTACTGACAAAGAATTGTCCCTTCCCACCCAAGACACAGTTGGGAAGCGTATTTTGCCATCCAGGATCTATTTCAGCTGGAACCAGCAAGGAATCGGGGGCCATTTTCCTGCGCGCCCACTCATAGGCCAACTGAAAGGGTACAGCAGGTACAATCCAGTCGTTTGTATCTCTGTGCAGGTTTTCAGCCAGGTATTCTACACCGTCCTGGGCTATTGCAGCACCGTCCAGTCCTATGATTTTCTGTTTTTCTTTATCAACTACTATTATCTTCTTGCCCGCCCTCCGCCGCAACAATGAGACCGCTCTTTTCCCGAATTTTCCTGCGCCGATGATCCAGATCCTTTCCATGGAGATAGTTTCCTTTTTTCCCGGTCACTTGGAAAGCAATTTTTCAGAGTCAACCTCGTGGGTCCCTTTGCCCTTTAACACTTCCTTTTCATAGTCATAGGACTCCCTGATTCGTCGTTTCAGATATCCGAGCAGTGAAGCATCCTCTCCAAAGACATCAAAACAGTATCCATCCTCGCCCAAAATCCCTTTTGGGACCAGGTTTCCCACCCCCTGAGGATCAGATACTGCGTCGGCGTAGAAACACACGGAGAGCCACCTGTTCGCGGGTTCGTCATCCACAACATCCATCAGGATCAGCAATCGGGAGTGTCCTCCGCCGGCAACTTCCGTCCGCAGGGAATAACTTACTCCGGGCCGAGCAAGGAAATCAAGCTCTGTTCCATTCAGCTCCAGGATAGTTGCTTTGAGCTGCAAAAAAAAATCCCTGACCGGGCCTGCCGGGTTTGCCCATCCCCGCAGGAATGCACAGAAGTCTTCGCAGGCCTTCCTGCTCTTGAATCTCTCCACCATCTCCATACTCTTTCCTTTCAGCCAAACCGCCCTCTGGGTCTGAAATGCTGTGCCGGTCAGGGAGGAAACCTTTTCTGGAGTGACTGGCGAGAGGGCACCGTCTTTTCGTGACTTATCAGTGGGGGAACCCGCAGCTCGACGAAGTCGAGAATGCGGAGGGGGTAGCTATCCCACGCTGATAAGTCACTGAAAAGACCAGCCCGGAAGACTCGGAACGGAAGAAATGGCTTCCTCCCCGACCGGCGTCAGAGAAGCACCTGATGCCTCCCGCTCTGCGGGAAAAGGCTCTCTCCTCAGCTTTCCAGCCTGACCGTCTCAACGATAACCCTGGCAGTCCCTTTCTTGAAATATCCCAGCCTCTTTGCCGCACCTTCGCTCAGGTCAATGATTCTCCCTGCGACAACAGGGCCGCGGTCATTCACTCTCACTATAATGCTTTTCCCGTTCTCCAGATTTTTTACCCGCACGTAGCTCGGCAGCGGCAGATATTTGTGCGCAGCGGTCAGGCCTCTCGGATCGAAGGCCTCCCCGTTCGCGGTCATATGACCGCCCTTCTTCCTGTAGGTCTCATTTCCGTACCACGAAGCCAGTCCTTCCTCTCTGTACTCTTCCGCCTGTTTTTCAGTCATCGGAACGTACCGCCGCCCGTTCACCACATACGCGGAGGTCTTCACTCGGCCCTTCTTGATGGCCTCCCTGGGAGGCATGTCATCTATGGATTCAATGGGGTGAGTGAGGGGCCATGTGAGCGGGGCCATTACAACCTTGAATGTGAATGCCCCCACCTTGTAGACGGTCTTTCCCGCACCGAAGGCTACCTCTCCCGTCACCTTGGTAATCCGGTAGCAGGTCGTAACCGTGCCCTTTGTTACATGGTATCCTGTCTTGATCAGACCGCAGGAGCAGAACATCAAGAAAAAGACGCAACCCAGGCATGCGAGTATTTCCCGATAGGAAATGCTGTTCACGGAAAAAGTCGGAAAGGGACCCTTAGGGGTCCGGTATGCCGGCGCGTGTGGAAGATTCCTGACCGTATTTTTCAAGGTACCTTCTTGCTGTCTCATGCCCAAGAGATTCGGCGTGTCTCCAATCTCTTACAGCGAGATCTCTGTTCCCGAGCCGGGCATGTATCCAGCCCCTCCGAAGATACGTGTCCGGGTCGAGTGGGGAGGACTCTATGGAGCGGGTGAAGTCATCCAAGGCCTTCTCCATTTCCCCAATTTTGACATAAGCAATTCCTCTGTTATAGTATACGTCGCCCTCCACCCCGTTCATGCCGATTACCCGGGTATAATCATCAACGGCATTTACTATGTCTCCAGCCTGCAGATAGGTATTTCCTCGGTTATAGTAAGCCGACACCTCCGAAGGGTTGGACTCAATAGCCTGTCCATACTCCTTCAGCGCAGCCTCGTACTGCTCCAGACACGATAACGCGATTCCCCTGTTCAGATGCCCCCGGTAATCATCCGGATTCAAGCCAACGTAAAGGGCCAGGTCGTCTTCCGCGGCCTCGCAATCCAGCCCCTGCTGCAGTAAAGCAATCCCTCGATTCAGGTAGGCTTCGGTTGTTTTCGGATCCAACCCGATGGCATAACTGAAGTCTTCGATGGCCGATATCCATTCTTCCTTCAATGCATATGCACACCCGCGATTAACATGGGAGAGCGCATTTTCAGGTGAAAGTTCCAACGCCCGGTCAAAATCCTCGATAGCGCGATCTATGTCTCCCTTTTTGAGAAAAGCGGCGCCACGGTTCATGAGAGCGGCAACAAAGTCGGGGTTCAATTCCAGAGCCTGATTATAGATATCTATCGATTCGTCAACATCCCCTCGCGCGTACAGAGAGTCGGCCTTTCGGATGAACTCCAAAAGGTCCTTCTCTTTCCTATCTTTCTCATCGAGGTCCCCTTTTGCAAGGAGGATCCTGGCCTTCACCACCTCCACCTCTTTTTTCAAGTTTTCGACATCCTCATTCGCCTCCGCCGCTCGTTTTTCCGCTGTCTCGAGAGCCGTTGCCTTCTTCTCCAGTTCCTCGAGCGCATCTCTCTGTTCCTTGGCTGATTCAATATCGCCGACCATTCTCGCCTTCAGATAATAATTCCGCTCCTTCTCTC
Source organism: uncultured Desulfobacteraceae bacterium (assembly GCA_964511755.1). Lineage (GTDB taxonomy): Bacteria > Desulfobacterota > DSM-4660 > Desulfatiglandales > Desulfatiglandaceae > B46-G9. The sequence goes on from CAZEGG010000036.1 coordinate 3,753, forward strand.
TTTCTTCAAGAATTTCCGTCTTGAGGATTTGCTGTGCGACACCTCTCAACTGTTCCCGCGAATACCGGGTGGAAGCCAGTGCCGGCTCTTCCAGGAGACCGGAGATCAATTCTTCCACGAGCAGTTCCCTGATCTTCTCGACGGCCATTTCCCGCAGCTCCCGCTCACTCCTCTCAATCTCTCTGCTTTCGCGGTATTCCTTCTGGTACTTGAAAGACCCGGCAAAGGCCGACTTTGCCGCGGAGAGATAGAAGGCAATATCTGCCAGAATACGTTGTTGATCCCCTGATGACCCTGCGTCATTGTAATCAGTTATATTCGATACCATCTCTCTCCCCCTTGTCTAAAGGGTTTGCTGAAATGCGAACATCCTCATCTGATTCCCACCTTAAACGGCTATTTCAAACCTCTAGCCGTGCCGTTTCTTCCCGTATTTCTTCAGCAATTCGCGCATGGCCTCCTCGAGAATATCATTGATGGGACGCTCGAGGTCGATGGCGAGTTTCTTGAACTCCTTCAGGAGTTCGTTTGTGACCTGCGTTGAAAATACTTTCTTCCCCATGGCGGGACATCTAGCATAAAGATATAAAGATGTCAATCTATTTTTATATATAGATATAATGTTATCTTGTGTTACTTTTTTTCTTTATATCTTTATGAAACCGTCATGCTCAGGAAGGAACATTTTCTGCAGGACCTGGCGAAAGACAACGGTAGGGACGTAAGAATCGAATGTTCCTGCTTCTTGGGCAAGGATGAAACAAGGTGAAGGGATGCAGGGAGAGGGTTTTCAGGAGTTTCCCATTTCCTGGGCCTGCGCAACGGTGACGGCAACCACGTTGACCACGTTCTCCATGTCCGCGCCCCGCTGAAGCACATTAAAGGGCTTGCTGATGCCCATCAGCAGCGGGCCGACCGCCTTTGCGCCCCCAAGCCTCTCCAAGAGTTTGTAGGAAACGTTTCCGGAGGCCAGGTCCGGAAATATCAGGACATTTGCTGCACCGCCGAGGCGGTTGAACGGATATTCACTATTCAGGATCTCTTCCACCACCGCCGTATCCGCCTGCATTTCACCGTCGATCACCAGATCCGGCCTTGCTTTCCGGGCGTATTCCACCGCTTCGCGCACCCGTTTCGCATCCGGATGGCGGGTGCTGCTGAAATTGGAAAAGGAAAGCATTGCTATGCGAGGCTGAATATCAAAAAACCGCGCCATATCCGCGGCAAGCACGGCTATCTCCGCAAGTTCTTCCGCGCTCGGGTGGAAATTGACGGTCGCGTCCGCGAACAGAAGGGTGCGGTCCCGGAAGATCATCAGGTACATCCCGGCCACGATGGAAACGCCATCACGTCGAGGGATGACCTGGAGAACAGGACGTATGGCATCCGGGTATGGCCTTCTGATTCCGTGTACCTGGCCGTCAACCAGGCCTTCGTTCACCATCATCGCCCCAAAAACATAGGGATTATGGAGCTGAGCCCTTGTTTCATCAATGGACCACCCTTTCCTGCACCGCATATGAAACAGTTTCTCGGAGAATTCAGGCAAGAGGGGACTTGTGAGAGGGTCCAGGATCTCGATCCCGTCCGTCGGAACGTGAAGATCTTTTGCCAGGTCAAGAATTTCCTCCTTTGTTCCGAGAAGCAGAGGCCTCGCGATCCCCTCCCGTACGGCCTGGTGGGCCGCCCGCAGGATGACGGCACTGTTCCCCTCCGGGAGGACGATTTTCATCGGTCTCATCCTCGCCCGGTTTATGATCTTGCGCATGATTTCCCGTGCGGGCCCCAGGATTCTCTCCAGATGCTGCACATAGTGGTCCTTGTCCGGCACAGCCCTCCTGGCGACACCGCTCTCTTCAGCAGCCCTTGCCACAGCCGGCGCAACCTTGAGAAGCACCCGGGAATCAAGCGGCTTGGGGATAATATACTCGGGGCCGAACCGGATGGGCGCCCCGCCGTACGCACGCACCACTGAGTCCGGCACTTCTTCTTTTGCCAGCTCCGCCAGGGCGCGCACTGCGGCAATCTTCATCGCTTCATTGATGGTGGTTGTCCTCGCATCCAGGGCACCCCTGAAAATAGACGGAAATCCGAGTACGTTGTTCACCTGATTAGGGTAATCCGAACGTCCCGTTGCCACAATAGCGTCGGGCCTGACAGCTCTTGCTTCAGAATAGTCTATCTCGGGGTCCGGATTGGCCAGGGCGAAAATAATAGGGTTATCAGTCATAAGCATCAAGAGTTCACGAGTAAAGGCGCCCTTGACGGACAGCCCCATCAGGACGTCCGCTCCCTTTACCGTCTCCTCCAGGGTGCGCAGAGATGTCTCGGACGCAAAAACCTCTTTGTAGCTGTTCATCCCCTCTTTACGCCCTTTGTAAATCACGCCTTTCGTATCCAACATGATCAGATGATCCTTTTTTACCCCAAGCTGCAATTGCATTCTTGCGCACGCGATAGCTGCGGCCCCTGCCCCATTTATCACGACCCGGAGGTCTTCCAACTTCCTCCCGGTAAGTTCGCACGCATTAATGAGGGCTGCGGAGGAGATAATCGCAGTACCGTGCTGATCGTCGTGGAAAACAGGGATGGACATCTGGCGTATCAGCTCTTCTTCGATGTAAAAACAGTCCGGTGCTTTGATGTCCTCCAGATTGATCCCCCCGAATGTGGGCTCCAGCAATCTGACGGTCCTGATGAACTCGTCCGGGTCACGGGTATTGACCTCGATATCGAATACGTCCAGGTCGGCGAAGCGCTTGAAGAGAACGGCCTTCCCCTCCATCACCGGCTTCGCTGCCAGCGGGCCGATGTTCCCGAGTCCCAGCACCGCGGTCCCGTTTGTCACCACCCCGACCAGACTGCCGCGGGAAGTATATTCAAAAGAAAGGTTCGGATTTTCCTGGATTCTCAGGGACGGAACCGCAACCCCCGGCGTGTACGCCAGGCTGAGGTCGGATTGCGACACACACGGCTTGAGAGGAACCACCTCGATTTTTCCGGGTCTGGGTTCGCTGTGGTAACGAATGGCCTCCTTTTCATACAACATTATGCATGTTCTCCTTGCGTTTTCGGATGTTGTGTCTTTTCAATCAATATGGTCAGCTGGCGAATCTCAGATAGGTCGTCACGAAGATCAGGTAGATGAGCAGGCCCAATATATCGTTTGAGGTGGCCACGAAAGGCACGGTGCCCAGTGCGGGATCGAAATGAAGTTTTTTCAAGACAATGGGCACCGAGGCACCGAGGAAGCTTGCGTTGAGCACAATGACCATAAGGGCCAGCCCTACAACGGATCCCAGGCGGAAGTCGGATATCCAGAATCCTACAATAAATGCGAGCAGGACTCCGCAAATGAGCCCGTTGAGCAGGGCCACTTTCATCTCAACAAGGAGTCGCCTCCCGATTTTCAGAAGACTGATATCTCCGGTTGCCAGTCCTCGAACGACCACCGTGGCGGCCTGGTTGCCCGTACTCCCTCCCATGGCCATAATAACAGGGAAAAAGAAAGAGAGTGCGATAATCTTTTCCAGGGATGTCTCAAACCTGCTGATTACGAGTGCTGATATGATTTCTCCCAAAAGCCCCGCTATCAGCCAGGGCAGCCGTGCTCTGGAGATCTTCACAGGGGAGTCTTCCGTGATCTCCTGGTTGATCACACCGGCCATGAAGGAGATGTCTTCATCCGTTTCCTCTTCGATGACGTCAATGATATCATCGTGCGTGATGCGGCCTATCAAACGATGCTGAGCGTCCACTACCGGGATATTGACGAGGTCGTATTTTTTGACGAGGTGAACCACTTCTTCCTGGTCGGCGTCCGGATGGATTGAAATGACTTCAGGATTCATGATTTCCCTGATCTTGCGTTCGGCCGACGGTTCCAGGACCAGGTCTTTCAGCGAGATGACGCCCACGAGCCTCCCGAAGTCATCCACCACCCAGATGTAGTAGAGATTGCCAACTTCCTCTCTCTTCTCCCGGATAAGGCGGATGGCATCTCCGACCGCGGCATCGTCCTGAATAGCCACGTACTCCAGACCCATGAGCCCCCCTGCCGTATCATCAGGGTACGGAAGGAGTTTCTCCAGGTCCTGGGAGACATTCTCTCCCAGCGTCTCTATAATCTCTTTGGCACGGTCGGCAGGAAGGTCGCCGACAAGGTCAGCAGCATCGTCGGATTCCAGCCCTTGAACGATTTCCGATATGGCCTGATTATCAAGATCTTCAAGAATGCGCCCCTGGACAGGGGGCTCAATCTCCACCAGCACATCTCCGGCACCTTCGGGCTCAAGGACATTGAAAATAGAAATCCGCTCATCGCTGCCCAGGTGCTCTATGAGATCAGCAACGTCAGCGGGCATCATCTCCTCAAGGAGCCTGCCCAGAGCCTTCTGGTCTCCTTCCTGGATGAAGCCCTTGACTTCGTCGATCAATTTTTCGCTGATTTGAGATTCCACAAGACTCGTCAAGATATTTCTCCTAACACCACTTCCTGACCTGTTTCGCGACCAGCGCCCCTATATCCACTTTCTCCTTCTGGGAACTCTGAAGCTCCGCGAGTGGAATCTCCGCCCTTGCAGCGCCGTGATGTCCCCCCGCCGCCCCTCCCAGCGAGCCGAAGAGCTTCTGGGCGACCTTCCCTGCATCTCCCCTGAATCCGGCATTCCGCAGGATGACAACCAGTTTGTCCTCATACTCTCCTGAGACGATGCTCCAGGCTGTTTCGGCCATCTTCATAAAGAAATCAGCTATCAGCACCAGAATATCGGGATTCTTCACGACCCCCATATGGATAAACGCCCTATCTCGAATGAAGGCCACCCCGTCAATGGCAACCCTGAAATGCTCCAGATTCTTGCGCATGATTTCTGACGATTCGATCTTTTTTATGATGTTCAGATTGGCGAAACGGTAAAGGTACTGAAATGCGTTGATATCATTGGGGATTGATTTTCTCACAAAATTGTCCGTATCCGTCTTTATGCCGTAGAACAGGGCTGTGGCCAGTCTTGGAGAAGGCTTGATCTTGGCGGCTTTCAGGTATTCGGTCATGATAGTAGCGGTTGCACCATAGTCTTCTTTTATGTCCACGAACGACGCTTTGGAAGATGCATCCACAGGGTGGTGGTCAAGGATGATATCAAAATGCAGGCCTGCAAACTGTTCGTGATGTTTTGGCTGGGAATCGAGCACGGCCACCTTGTTGAATTCTTTACGTCGAAAGCGAGTTATGTGTTTTTGTTCAATTCTCAAGAGTCTGATGAATGCCAGGTTATCGGCTCGTTGTATCTCGTTGATGTGAAAAATTTCAGCATGTTGAACTTTTCGCCAGAAGAAGCGTTTCAGGGCCATCGCACTGGATATGGCATCCGGGTCAGCGTCGATCAGGATTGCCAGGCTGTCTTCAGGGTGCACCACTTCCCTGAGCCTCTTGCACTTTTCAGTGGCTGAAATAGATTTGGCGAATGGGTGGTCCATAATCTCGTTCATACGGGTATCTCCTCACGAGGGCGCCTCACCATGCACAAATTCCGCCCTCGGAATATCCAAATACAGGCATGCCCGCCACTTTATAGAAATAATGACTAAAATTCAATGGGAAAGAGCGGAGCAGAAATCCGACGGTGAATTTGGAAGGGGTTTCTCATGCCCAGGGCCATACGCGCTCCAGGTACTCTAGGCTCGGCCGCAGTTCCTCTTCCTTGTGCGGTTCCAGGGTAACGACAGGGGGGGTTTCCAGTTCTTTTCTTAATGCACTGAAAAAGGCAGGAAAGTCAATGATCCCCTTCCCCAATGCAATATGCTCATCTGTTTCTCCGAAATTGTCATGCAGGTGGAGCTGACCGATATGGGACCCCAGTGAGCCGACCCAGATCTCAAGGGGGGTATTGCTGAAGGCAGATTGGTGTCCTGTGTCCAGACAGAAAGCAACTCTCCTCTTATCCAATGACTCAAAAAGGGTTTTCAACTCGGCGGGTCCGTCTTCAAATACATTTTCAAGCATCAATCGCGCGCCCTCTTCATGAATCAATCGTCCAAGCCAGGTCCACATTCTGATGCTGTTTTCAAACCAGGCATCCCCGAGAAAGCCATACCGTTTGGTCTCAAATCCGGCGTGACACACCACGGTTTGGGGGCGGAAAACCGGGATGAGTTTTACGACCTGCTCAAACCTGTGGCGGGTCAGGTTCCAGAATTCCGGGTCCGGGGATCCGGGGGAAAGATCGACAAACGGGGCATGCAGGGTCACTCTCAGCCCCCGATCAGAAAGTCTTTTCGCCGCGTGGCGAAATTCCGGCAGAGTAAAATGATCAAGCGCTTCGGCATCCAGACCGATTTCCGGGTTGATTCTCTCCTCTAGGAACCGGTCGAAGAAGGAATCATGGAGCATGACGAACGGGATATTGACCTGGACTTGATCTTTCATCTCTTTTGAGGTATCTTCAATGGCATCCAGCATGCCAGAGGTTCATCGGACTATGAAACAAGCATTTCTTGCGGCGCTGTGTTCCGCGCTCGTCATTCCCGGCCTGGGGCAAATCCTCAATCAGCAGTTGAAAAAGGGAATCATTATGCTCGGGGCCGTACTCGTTCTGTTTGGAACGGGGGTGGTGGAAATGTACCGAATAATGAAATACGTTCTCCAGGAAACTCCCCCCGCCGACGCAAATCCCGGGTCGATTATCAGGAGCCTCGGATCTCCGGATAACTTGGCCGTCTGGATTATTTTTGGACTCTTCGCGATAGTGTGGATAATTTCCGTCGTGGACGCGTTCCTGGCAGGAAGGAGGCTGGATCGTCATCAAAAAGAGGGCCGATAATGCGTGCATACCTTATCGACGAAATAGCTGCTTCCGACATGGAAAAAATCACCGGGTATCTCCGGGATACCGCCATCTCCTCCAGCCTGCAAAAGATCTATTGGGTACAGATACCCGAGGATCTGCTCAATGAAACCCAGATCGCCCACAAACACTGTCAACCCTATGTTTTCGGGGTGGAACTGGGCAGCGGATGGATCAAGCTGGAGTTCTTTTCACGAAGCCGGAACGGCATGAAATGCAGTTGCCAGACCTATTCCTCCCCCACCCAATTGGAGTATATTACCCGCTTCGCTCATGAGATGCTGGAAAACCTGAGAATCCACACGTGAACGGGCTCCATCTCATTTCCCGAAAAGTTCTTTTCGGATCTGTTCCGCGATGATCTTGGACGCCTCCTGATCTCCAAGGGTACCGACCCTTATTCCCACGTCTGTTTCGTATGCGGACTTGTATTTGATCGAGACGACAACCCGCTCGCCATCAGCCCGCTTCGCCACGATCTTGCCCTCGATAAGATCGTGCTTTGCACTCTTTACCGCCAATTGCAGGTCCACTGCCGCCTGATTGACGGCGTGCCATGTATCAATGTAACGCGCTTTGTAGGTGACGTTGAATACGCCTTCATAGTATTTGTACCCGGCCACCCCAGCAGCGCCTCCCGCGCCAAAAAAAATCAGCGGAGCGGCACACCCGGCCACCAACATACAACACGCCAACAATGGGATCATCCTTTTTCCCTGCATTTCAGCTCTCCCTGATTCAATAAAATCCTGTTTTCATCCATCTTTTAATGCCTTATTGAAACGCTGTCAACCACATATTTCTTCTCCTGGTCACCAGCAAGATATCATTCCCGCCGTCGGCGGGATTGCCTTCGGTCGCTCCCGCCGGAGACGGGATCTTCGATTTGCAGCTAACACCTTGCTGGTGACCAGGAATTTCGCCGAATCCCCCACTGAAACGAACCTGCCGCCTGCTTCGGTCATCTGAAGAAACAGAGAATCTCCCTATTATGAATTTGACTTCATAAGGCCTGTTTGCTATTCTCCCTCCTTACACTTTCCATGACACGTTAACCTTTTCTAAAACGCTCACTTTTTCTATGCGGATACCCGTTTCTTCTTCGAATGACGACCCCGGGAGATTCGGAACAAAAGTGGAAACAACTCCGTCCGCCAGGGATGTGAAGAGAGCGGCATTGTAACCGATTTCGCTGGCAGGAGGCACAGGGACATGGACTATAAACAGACGCTCAATCTGCCCAAAACGGCGTTCCCGATGAAAGCGAACCTCGTGAAAAGGGAACCCGAGATCCTCAAGAAATGGGAAGAAGAGCGCATCTACGAACACATTCGAGAGATTTCACAGGGCAGAAAACCGTATATGCTGCATGACGGCCCGCCGTATGCAAACGGCCACATCCATATGGGGACCGCCTTCAACAAGATACTGAAAGACATAATCATAAAATCCAGACAGATGGCCGGCTTTAATGCGCCGTACGTGCCGGGATGGGACTGTCACGGCCTCCCCATTGAACATCAGGTGGACCAGGAACTCGGCCCGAAAAAGGCCGATATGTCCCTGGCCCAGATCCGGAGCTATTGCCGCAGGTACGCGGAAAAATACCTTGATATACAGCGGGCAGAATTCAAGCGGCTGGGAGTCCTCGGAGAGTGGGATAATCCGTACCTGACCATGAATTATCCGTACGAGGCCACCATCGTGAGAGAGTTCGGAAAATTCGCCCTCAACGGAAGTCTCGTCAGGAGCAAGAAGCCCATTTACTGGTGCATCTCCTGTCAGACTGCCTTGGCTGAGGCGGAGGTCGAGTATGAAAATCACACTTCACCGTCCATATTCGTCAAGTTTCCGCTCATCTCCGAACCGGAAGAAATCTCAGACAACCTGAGGGGGGAAAAGGTATCGGTGGTCATATGGACCACAACGCCGTGGACGCTGCCGGCCAACCTGGCCATCGCCGTTCACCCCGACTTTCAGTACGTCGCCGCAAAGACAAAAGAGGAAGGGGTGCTCATACTTGCCGAGGAACTACTGGATATCTGCATGGATTCCTTCGGCATTTCCTCCTATGAGGTTGTTGCTCGATTTGAAGGGAAGGCCCTGGAAAATATCGAGACGCGACACCCATTGTATGACAGACCGTCTATCGTGGTACTGGCTGATTATGTGACTCTGGACGCGGGAACGGGATGTGTGCATACGGCACCGGGACACGGCCGAGAAGACTATGAAACCGGACTCAAGTATGGTCTTGAAGTATACTCTCCCGTGGATGATCAGGGCCGCTTCACCCCGGATGTGGAGTATTTTTCAGGTCTCCAGGTTTTTGAGGCCAACCAGGCGGTCAATGAAAAGCTTCGGGAAAAAGGCGCTCTCCTCCGTGAGCAGGATATTTCTCACGAGTACCCCCACTGCTGGCGATGCAAGAAACCCGTCATCTTCCGTTCAACAGAACAGTGGTTCATCTCCATGGAAAAAACCGGCCTCAGGAGGAAGACGCTGGAAGCCATCAAACAAGTCAAGTGGATACCTTCCTGGGGGCAGGAGCGTATCTACCAGATGATTGCCAACAGGCCCGACTGGTGCATCTCCCGGCAGCGGGCATGGGGTGTTCCCATCACGGTATTCCTCTGCAGGCAATGCGGCGGTATGGTCATCTCCCAGGAGATCATCGATCACGTGAGTGCTCTGGTGCAAGAACACGGAGCAGACATATGGTTTACCGAACCTGTTGAAAATCTCCTGCCAACGGGAACTGCGTGCCCTGAATGTGGCTCCCGGGATTTTGAAAAGGAGACGGATATCCTGGACGTATGGTTCGATTCCGGTGTGAGCTACGCGGCAGTGATGGAACAGCGCGAATACCTGAACAGTCCTGCGGACCTCTACCTGGAGGGCAGTGACCAGCATCGGGGCTGGTTTCACAGTTCACTGCTCTGCTCGGTAGGGACAAGGAATCAGGCTCCTTATCATCACGTGCTTACCCATGGGTTCGTTGTGGACGGCTCTGGAAAGGCGATGCACAAATCGGCCGGCAACGTGATCGCACCGGAGGATCTCATTAGAGACTATGGCGCCGAAATTCTCCGGCTCTGGGTTGCGGGTGAAGATTACCGGGACAATATCCGCCTTTCCAAGGAAATCCTTCAAAGGCTCACCGAGGCGTATCGCCGGATTCGAAACACCTGCCGGTATCTCCTCGGAAACCTGACCGGATTTGACCCGCAAAAGGATGCACTCCCCTATGACGAGCTTGAGGAGCTGGACCGGTGGGCGTTAAACAGACTCCAGGAGCTGAATGAGCGGGTTCTCAAGGCCTATGAGAAATTTGAATTTCATCTTGTTTACCACAACCTGCATAATTTCTGTGTTCTCGACCTTTCTTCCTTTTACCTCGACATCATCAAGGACCGCCTGTATACGTCTCCGCCGGATTCTACGGCCAGGAGATCGGCGAGAACCACCATGCATGAGATCCTTGAAGTCATTGTACGGCTCATGGCTCCCGTTCTCTCCTTTACTGCTGAAGAAATATGGCAGCACATGCCTGGAGACGACAGATCTCGGAGCGTGCACTCCGAATGCTTTGCCCGGGTAAAAGACGAATTCCTGGATCCGGAACTCGCGAAAAAGTGGGAGACCATTATTGCGGTGAGGAAAGAGACCGCGAAGGCACTCGAACTGGCGAGAAAAGAGAAGAAAATCGGGCATTCCCTGGACGCCTCCGTAACCCTGTCCGTCCCTTCGGGCCTCTTCCGTGAACTGGAACCGTATAGAGATCAACTGAGATCGATATTCATTGTCTCCTCTGTGGATCTCCTGGAGGAAGCGGAACCGGCGAACGGGATCGAGAGTGAAACGGTTCCCGGGCTGAAGATCGGCGTCAGCCCTTCAGGTGCCCCGAAGTGTGAACGATGCTGGGTCCATGATCCTTCGGTGGGCGAAGACACGCAACACCCGACCATTTGTGACCGCTGTCTCGGGGCCCTGGCGGAAATGGAGCTCATTGACCGTTGAAAAAAAGGGATCATTTTTTTATCTGGCCGGCGGCGGTAGTCTTCCTCCTGGATCAGATCTCAAAGCTGGCCATCCTGGGTTTTTTCGAACAGCATGCTGCTTTGCGCGTCGTGCCCGGTTTTTTCAACATCGTTCTTGTCCGGAACAGGGGCATGGCTTTTGGAATCATGAATCGTCAGCAGGGACACTTCGGCTCCTATTTTTTGATCCTGACGACAATAGCCGCCATTGTCCTATTGATCTACTGGGCCCGCCGTCAAGGCAAGGAAAGGGGAAAAATCCTTTTCGGGCTCGGCTTGATTCTGGGAGGAGCCGTGGGGAACCTTGTTGACCGGGTCCGCCTGGGATCGGTCACCGATTTCCTCGATTTTTACCTGGGTCGCTACCACTGGCCGGCATTCAACCTGGCTGACGCGGCCATTACCATCGGAGCTATCTGGGTCGCCCTTCAGCTGCTCCGCTCAGGAACTCATCAAGGCTGAAATTCTCATGTATCCTGAACTTTTTTCTATCGGCCCTCTCACTCTCCATTCCTATGGGCTGTTCCTGGGCATTGGTTTTCTGGCCGCCCTTCTGATTGCCGTGCGCACAGGGCGTTCTTATCCGTTGGCGCCTCAGCAGGTTCTGGATACCGGGCTCATCATGCTCATCTCCGCCCTCGTTGGGTCAAGGCTCCTGTATGTTCTCATGAATCTCTCTTTCTACGTACGGCATCCGCTGGGAGTTCTTGAAATCTGGCACGGCGGGCTGGTTTTCTCCGGAGGAGTTGTCTGCGCAATCGGATCCCTTGTCTGGTACGCCAAGCGTCATTCGTTGTCCGTTCTTGGCCTCGGCGACCTCTGGGCTCCGGCGGCGGCCCTGGGGCAAGGCTTCGGAAGGATCGGCTGCTTTATGGCAGGATGCTGTTATGGGAAACCGGCTGACCTCCCCTGGGCCGTGATGTTCACGAATCCTAAAAGTCTGGCTCCCCTCAACGTCCCCCTGCATCCCACGCAGCTCTATCATGCGGCCGGCGGGTTTTTCCTGTTCGGCATTCTGATGTTTATCCATGGAAAGAAATCGTACGCCGGACAGGTGATCTTGTGGTACCTGCTGCTGCACAGTTTCAGCAGGCTTTTCATCGAGCGTTTCAGGGGGGACGACCGGGGAATCTTTTTCCATACGAACATGACAGTAACGCAATTCATGGCGGTTCTTATTCTGGCAGGCTCGTTTACGGCACTTGCGATCCTGAAGACAAGAAAACGGGCGCCCGGTGAAGACTGAATAAAAGACACCAAATGGGTGAAGTGAGGAAAGAGGGACTTGACACCGCCGATTCTGTGAAATCGATTGCCGGCAATGATAACTGGATCGAGAGAGAATGGGCTCAGAAAAGTCGGAAAAGGATGTCTTCCTGGACCGGGATTCCGGTACGCGAATAGCTTGCCCGCTGAACGAACAGGGTTGCCCGGTACAAAAGGAGGTGGATCGCCTCAGGTCTGAGTGCAAGCGCCTGCAAGACCTTTCTCGTACCGATCCCCTTACCGGGTTCTTCAATTTTCGCCATCTCCACGCCGCTCTCTCCGCCGAAATGGAGCGTACCAGGCGGTCCGGGCTTCCAACCGGCCTTCTCATGATTGATCTGGACCATTTCAAGCGCGTAAATGATACCTATGGGCATGAGGCGGGGAACAGAGCGCTCATATGGGTGACCAAGGTCATGCTTGAACGAATCCGGCGCATCGATATCCCGTGCAGGTTCGGCGGAGAAGAATTTGCCATAATCCTTCCGGTCACACAGCTTCCCCAAGCCATACACGCGGCGGAACGTCTCAGGAGAGCTCTTGAAAAGAGTCCTGCAATACTTGAGGAGGCACGGTCGCCCGTTCCGGTCACCGCCAGTTTCGGTGTTGATGTCTACAGGGGGAGAATCAGGTTGACAACGGACGGGTTTATCGAACGTACGGATCGATTCCTCCTGGAAGCAAAGGCCACGGGGAGAAATCGCGTTTGTTATGATGGGAAAAAGGCCCACAGGGTGCCTACGGAAGTCACCGACGAAGAAAGGAGGGCCCTTTTCGGGAAACCTCCCGCGGAAAAATGAGGCTCGCCTAGCCCGCATTTCTCACGGACTTTCGTAACGAGGTGGTGGAGAGCCCCGTGGACAGCAAGTTG
>CAZEGG010000037.1:0-16085 GCA_964511755.1 uncultured Desulfobacteraceae bacterium
CTTCCAAGTAGCCTGATATACGCTGAAATTCCTTGTTCACAAAACGGAACTTCCTGTCCTGCACAATGAAGATGCCGATGGGCGATGCTTCGAAAATGTTTGCAAAGGAAGGGACATCGACACAGATGTTCACCTGCCTTTTTTCTGAAGGCGCCGGCCTTGATTCCTGAGGAACTGGATCTTTCCCGGGTTGCTTTTTCTTCCGATCAAAAAACATTTGCCCGAATGCTCCTTACTGAACCTGCAATATAGTCGCCACTGCTTCGGTTCAACCGAACAAAAAGCGGCGGTAGCAAAGTATGCTAGTTTTCTGTAAATAGGTCCTATTGTCAAGAAGAAACCTATCCCGCAGATTGATGATGAGATCGTGAAAAAATAGCCCTTTATGGATGGAAACTATTTGACGGCTGATCCAAAACTCGCTTTAAAGAACTCCCGGTTCAGGCGCGCAATGTTGGTGACGGAAATTTCCTTGGGGCACTGGGCCTCGCATTCCGTATGGTTCCCGCAGTTTCCGAAGCCCAGTTCATGCATTTTTCGGAGCATGGATATGGCTCGTTCGGCCGCCTCCACTCTGCCTTGGGGCAGGAGTGCCAGATGGGATACCTTGGCCCCGAGAAAGAGCATGGCAGAGGCGTTGGGACAGGCCGCGACACAGGCCCCACAGCCGATACACGCGGCCGCGTCCATGGCACGTTCGGCTTTTTCCTCTGATACGGGGATACTGTTCGCCTCGGGCGCCTGGCCGGTGTTCACCGAGATATACCCACCTGCCTGGATAATCTTATCAAACGCGCTTCGGTCCAACATCAGATCTTTCACCATCTTGAACGGGCGTGCCCGGAACGGTTCAATGACAACGGTGTCGCCGTTGCGGAAATGCCGCATATGAAGCTGGCAGAGGGTCGTGCCTTTTTGGGGCCCATGCGCATACCCGTTTACAACAGCTCCGCATGCACCGCAAATGCCTTCCCTGCAGTCGTGATCAAAAGCCACGGGTTCTTTGCCTTCAAGCGTGAGCTTTTCGTTGAGCACATCGAGCATTTCCAGAAAGGACATGTCCGTGGAGATATCCTTCAGGTCGTGGACTTCCAGACGGCCTTTCTGTTCCGCACTTTTCTGACGCCAGATCTTCAAGGTGAGATCAATGGTTCCACTCATTTGTAACTCCTCTGAGTTAGGTGCACATTTTCGAAGACGAGGGGTTCTTTGTGAAGCACCGGCGGTGATCCTTCTCCGCCGTATTCCCATGCCGAGACGTAACAGGAGGTGTCATCCTGCCGGAGGGCTTCGTGTTCTTCAGTCTGATAGGCCTCGTTGAAGTGGCACCCACAGGACTCTTTTCTGGAGAGGGCGTCTTCTATCATCAATTCGGCAAATTCGAGAAAATCGGCCACTCGGCCCGCGCGTTCAAGAGTCTGGTTCAGGTCTTCCGCTGCCCCTGGAACAATGGCGTTTTCCCAGAACTCCTCCCGCAGCCGTGGGATCAGTTCCTTGGCCTTCGAAAGCCCTTCATCGTTCCGGGCCATGCCGCAGTATTCCCATAGAATATGCCCGAGCTCACGGTGTATATCGTCAACGGTGCGGTGCCCTTTCAGTTGCAAGAGCTTCTTGATTCTTTCACGGGCCAGTTGCGACGCGTCTTCAAACGCGGGATGTCCGGTGTTGACCTCGGAAAGAGGAGTGCCCGCGAGATATCCGCCGATGGTGTAGGGGATGACAAAGTATCCATCCGTAAGGCCCTGCATGAGTGCGCTTGCCCCGAGCCGGTTTGCGCCATGGTCCGAGAAGTTGGCCTCTCCCAGTACAAAAAGGCCGGGGATGGTGCTCATCAAGTTATAGTCTACCCACAGTCCTCCCATAACATAGTGGACTGCAGGGTATATCATCATGGGCGTCTCATAGGGATTCTGGTCCGTAATCCGTTGGTACATGTCAAACAGGTTCCCGTATTTCCGGTCAATGACATCCTTCCCGTCACGTTGAATCGGATCCCTGAAATCAAGGTAGACCGCATAGCCGGTGGGCCCGACTCCTTTGCCTTCATCGCACAGCTCTTTTGCGTTCCTTGAGGCAACATCCCGAGGAACAAGGTTTCCGAAGCTCGGGTATTTTCTCTCCAGATAGTAGTCACGCTCACCTTCCGGGATTTCATTGGGAGGACGTTTATCGCCGGGGTTCCCGGGCACCCAGACACGGCCGTCATTCCTGAGGCTCTCGCTCATCAGTGTGAGCTTGGATTGATAGGTTCCGTGAACCGGGATGCAGGTAGGGTGAATCTGTACAAAACAGGGATTGCCGAAAAAAGCCCCCTTTTTGTAGGCCTTGAACGTGGCCGAGACATTTGAATTCATCCCATTGGTGGAGAGATAATAGACATTTCCATATCCTCCGGTTGCCATGACCACTGCGTGTGCCGCATGCTTTTCGATTTCGCCGGTGATGAGGTTGCGGACCACAATGCCCCGGGCGCAGCCGTCCACCAGGACCAGGTCCAGCACTTCTCTGCGGGAAAACATCTCCACATGTCCGGCGGTCGCCTGTCGCATCATGGCGCTGTAGCATCCCAGGAGGAGTTGTTGTCCCGTTTGTCCCCGGGCATAAAAGGTGCGGGAGACCTGCGCGCCCCCGAAAGACCTGTTGGCCAGAAGCCCTCCATATTCCCGGGCAAACGGAACTCCCTGGGCAGTACAGTGATCGATGATCTGGTTGCTGATTTGCGCCAGGCGATACACATTTGCCTCCCTGGCACGAAAATCTCCCCCCTTAATAGTGTCGTAGAACAGTCTCCAGATGCTGTCACCGTCGCCGGGATAGTTTTTTGCCGCATTGATGCCCCCTTGGGCGGCAATGCTGTGTGCACGCCGCGGGGTATCCTGCAAGCAGAAGGCTTTTACATGATAGCCCAGTTCCGCAAGGGTGGCGGAGGCTGAACCGCCGGCAAGGCCTGTTCCAAGAACGATGATCTCAAACTTCCGTTTGTTCGCGGGACTGACAAGTTTCAAGTCGAACTTGTGTCGGTCCCATTTGCTTTCGAGAGGGCCTCCCGGCACCTTCGAATCCAATACCATAGCAGACTCCTTATGCGCTCAGGAAAATGAAAACCGGTATCGAGGAAAAGCAGACAGCGACAATGAAGGCAAACAGGACGGTTATCACCTTGATCACAGGCATGTACTTGGGATGATTTGCGCCGAGGGTCTGGAACGCACTCCAGAAACCGTGCTTTACATGAAAGCCGACTACAATAAGGGAAAACACATAAAACGCCGCGTAATAGGGGTTCCGGAATGCCGTTGTGACCATTCGATACAGGCCGCCTCCTGCTGCTGTGTTCACAAAGGTAAAAGCAAAGAGGTGTATGATTACAAAGCCGATGAGATACAGGCCCGTATAGGGCTGGAGCCTTGATGAGATAGTCTGCCCTCCCGGGACTTTCTTGCGTAGGACCCTCTTCTTCATGATATAGCGCGCGGGTCTGGCCGCCAGGTTCTGAAAATAGAGGAACGCCCCGAAAAAGATATGCAGAAGAGCAAAGCAGACGAGCCCGCTCTCTGCGATGGGAAGAAGGACGAAGTGCCGGTGGAGCTCGGCCGAGTAGCCCTCAAAGGCAGCCCCTCCACCGTAGTAAAAAAAGTTTCCTACGAGGTGCACCGAGAGAAAAAGGCAGAAGCTGAGGCCAGTTATTGCCATCACCAGCTTCTTGCCGATGGGTGACGCAAACGTGGCAATAAACCAGTTCATTTTTCCTCCGTTCTTAATCGCCCGAACCCTTCAGTCGTTTCATGTCGTTCACAAGTCCCTCCACCGCAGCGGCTGATGCCTTGAGGGCCCGGTCTTCTTCAGTGGTCAGCTTGATTTCTATGATGTCCTCGATGCCCTGAGCGCCAAGCTTCACCGGCACTCCGATAAAGAGATCATTGATTCCATATTCTCCTTCCAGGTAGGCCGCGCAGGGAAGAATCATTTTCTTGTCTTTGAGGATGGCTTCGGCCATCTGGACCGCCGAAGAGGCCGGGGCATAATACGCACTCCCTGTCTTCAGAAGGCCCACGATCTCCGCTCCTCCCTGGCGTGTTCTCTGAACTATGGAGTCTATCCGAGCAGCCGGCAGAAGCTCGGTTATTGGAATGCCGGCTACCGTGGAATAGCGGGGAAGGGGAACCATGGTGTCTCCATGTCCGCCCAGCACAAAAGCATGCACATTTTCGACGGAAACGCCGAGTTCCATTGCGATAAAGGCCCTGAATCTCGCTGAGTCAAGCACTCCCGCCATGCCGATGACCCGCGTTTTGGGAAAACCGCTCGCGTCATAGGCCACATGGCACATGGCATCGAGCGGGTTGCTCACCATGATGAGCACCGCCTGGGGAGCAACGGAGGCTATTTCCTTCACCACGGATCCGACGATCTTCATATTGGTGGTAAGGAGATCATCTCTGCTCATTCCCGGTTTTCTCGCGATACCGGCGGTGATGATCACGATATCGGAATCTCCGGCTTGGCTATAGTCCCCGGTGACACCGGCAACTCTGGAATCATGATGCTCGACAGGTGCTGCTTCCATGAGGTCCAGGGCCTTTCCTGCAGGGACTCCGTCGAGGATATCCACCAGGACCACATCGGCGATCTCCTTTTCCACCACACGCATGGCAGCGGTAGCGCCCACATTTCCGGC
This sequence comes from uncultured Desulfobacteraceae bacterium, assembly GCA_964511755.1. Classification (GTDB taxonomy): domain Bacteria; phylum Desulfobacterota; class DSM-4660; order Desulfatiglandales; family Desulfatiglandaceae; genus B46-G9. The sequence continues at coordinate 4,679 of CAZEGG010000037.1, forward strand.
GCCTACCACCGTTACCTTTTTTCTCATCCTAACACTCCTCTATTTCCCGGTGCGGGTGCGGCAGTGCGGCCTTTTCACCCGCCAACCGGTCCCGCTTCCACGTTTTGAGAATTCTCACGTCTCCGGATCAGAAAGCCCCTTGGAGTTTTCCGCACCAGTCCAGGGTCTTTGCCGGCAGCCTCCCCGTTGCACCTTTCGGGCGAACCCGCCCGGCGGGAGCCGACCTCCGTCCTTACATGGCCTTGCACACCTGCTCTATGGCAGCCGCCATCGCCTCATCTTCCTTCCGGACATCCTCGAGGGTCTTGGGCATGACCTCGGGCGGCCTTTCTTCCAGGCCGTATTTCCACTTGAGAAACTGCTCTCCGGTTGTGGGGTAAAGGGCATAGATGAGCAGATCGAAGTCATTCTTTGCAAGGTCGCCGATCTTTTCCCTGTCTTTTTCGAGCTCAGGTTCCAGGTAGTCAGCCGCACGCCCCGTCACCGGTGTCTGGCCGCGCTTGTAATTCTTGAGCACTATTTTCTGGACCTCGGGATCCACGGGAATGGGAGTCTTCCCATAGAGGCCGAAGACAAGATCTTTGACCTCGTTGGTTACCATCTTATACTTCCCGAAAAGAACATTCAGGACGGCCTGGACACCCACAATCTGACTGGTAGGGGTTACCAGGGGGGGCATCCCCAGTTCCTTTCTGGTGACCGCTACCTCTTTGTGCACCTCGGGGAGGCGGTCGAGAGCTTTGGCTTCTCTCAGCTGATTGACGAGATTCGAGATCATGCCTCCGGGGATCTGGTGGGCAAGCACGCCTGTGTCGATGACGGATATCTTGTTTTTGGCAAGGTAGTCACGATACTTGGGAGCTACTGATTCAATGTAATCGCCCATCTCAAGCAGGAGATGGAGGTCCAGACCGGTATCCCTGGAGGTGCCGGAAAGTGTCGCCACGATCGGTTCCACAGCTGGTTGAGAGGTGCGAAGGCCGAACGGAGCCAGGCAGGTATCCACGATGTCCACACCGGCCTCTATTGCCTTCAAATAGACCATCGAGGCCATGCCGCTGGTGTAGTGGGTATGGAGATGGATGGGGATGGTAAGCACTTTCTTCAACTCGGTGACGATCTTCGCAATATCGAAAGGCGCCATGATCCCCGCCATGTCCTTCAGACAAAGCGTATCAGCACCCATGTCCTGGATCTCTTTTGCCTTGGAAATGTAGTAATCCAGGTTGAAGACATCTCCGCCCATTCTTCTCTCAGTCAGGGAATAACAGATGGTTCCCTCAAAGTGTTTTCCGTTGGCCTTTATGCGTTCCACAACCGTCTGAAAGTTTCTGAAATCATTCAGTGCGTCAAAAACCCGGAAGACATCTATGCCGGCTTCAGCTGCCTTGTCCACGAAAAGCCGGGCCACGTCATCGGCATAATTCCGGTAGCCGACCAGGTTTTGTCCTCGCAAAAGCATGGAGAAAGGGGTCTTCTTGATATGTTTCTTGAGGATTCGTATTCTATCAAACGGGTCTTCTCCGAGGAAGCGGTGCATAGTATCAAATGTCGCGCCGCCCCAGACCTCCATGGCCCAGAAACCCACACTGTCCATTTTTTCAGCAATGGGGATCATATCCTCGGTTCGCATCCTGGTTGCAAGAAGGGACTGGTGCCCGTCACGAAAGGTGTTATCCTGAACCTTGAGTGGATTCTTCGGCCCACCCTCCAAAAAACTATTCATCTCTAAACCTCCATGCTGTAGATAAAGTGCTCATGCTTGCATCCTTATTTCTTTCGCTCTCACTATGAACCGTAAGCTCTTTAAATTTGAACGGGGAAAGTTGGTTTGTTCTTCCCGATTTTATGCCTAACTCCTGAGAGAAAACCTGTCAAGCCCCAAAGTCAAGGGGCTCTTATTTTGTTATTGACCCTATAATGGTTTTCCTATAATCTGTCAAATACTTTACACATATTACCAGTGGCCGGCTATTCCAATTTCAGACGTGCACTGCGTTCGCTCAAAAGCTTTCTTTATTACTATCGTAAAGAAAGGCTCGTAAAATTATGCCACAACTCCATGGGCTTTGTCTCTATTTTGCAATCACGGATGGACAGAGCTTAATTTTTTTCCCTTACGAGATCCCCCCTTAAATCTCTCAAAATTTTTCGCTTCAGCGTCGGTTCATAGATAAGCAAACAAACCGGAACAAAGAATTGATAAGGAGGAAGAAGAATGAAAGGCCTGGCAAGGTGTTTGTTGATTACGGCCCTCGGGCTGGGACTGGTTTTTACGGTGGGGACCTTTGCAAACGCAAAGGTCATTAAGTTGGGATGTGCGATATCCTTCACGGGAAAGGACAGCAGAACCGGGAAACTCTACATAGACTCATACAATATGGCCGTACAGGAGATTAACAAGTCCGGGGGCATAAAAGTCGGAGATGCGACGTATTCGCTGAAAATTGTTTATTATGACGACAAGAGCGATCCCTCTGAGAGTTCCCGGCTGGTTGAAAAGCTTGTCAATGAAGATAAAGTCAACTTTCTTCTCGGCCCTTACTCCAGCGGTATTACCATTCCTGACAGCATCGTGGCGCAACGGTATCGGATTCCTATGATACAAGGGGGCGGAGCTTCAGGAAAAATCTTCAGCCGAGGGAATAAGTATATATTCGGGACCCTCCCTCCGGCCGGTCAATATTTTGGATCAACCCTTGACATGCTGAAGACATTCATGCCGGCGCCTAAGACGATCGCTATTCTTTATTCTGACGACAAATTTGACATCAGCGTCGCGGAAGGTACGAAAAAGCTTGCTAAAAAAATGGGTTTTGATGTCGTGCTTTATGAGAAATATGGTGAAGGGGCATCGGACTTCACTTCTGTTTTGACCAAAATCAAATCCATCAACGCAAGCGTTGTCCTTCTTGCCGGGCATACTGAGGAGTCTCTCAATTTCACACAGCAGGCAAAGGAATTGAATGTATGTCCGAAATTGGTAAGCATGACCGTGGGGCCGTCCGAAGCCGATTTCCGAAAATCCCTCGGCAGAGATGCTGAATATGTTTATGGAGTCGCAAGTTGGTCTCCGCAGATGAATTTTAAGGGACATTTGTTTAAAGATACCAAAACGTTCGTGAGCCTTTTTAAAAAGAAATACAAGTATGATCCCGACTATCACAACGCCAGTGGAGTAGCAGACGTAGCGATTTTCAAGGATGCCATAGAGCGAGCAAATACGTTGGACCCGGCTAAAGTACGCGACGCCGTCGCAGCCACGTCTTTAGACACCATCTATGGACACGTGAAGTTCAGCCCTAACGGACAGATAATGGGGACGAGCGTGGCCCTGCAAATCCTGGGCGGACAGGTACTCCAGGTTTATCCCAGCGGCACCAAGAAACCTGTTTACCCGGTCCCTTGCTGGAAGGACAGGAAGTAGTTTCTGCATATCCATAATTATTGAATTTGTCCTGCGGGAAGGGCGATAAGGCGATCTCCTTTCCGCAGGCTGTCAATCGAGCCAATGCATAATGGTACTTCAGATTATCATCAACGGCCTGTTGAAAGGCGGATTGTACGCATTAATGGCGATAGGAATGTCTCTCATTTGGGGAGTCATGGATATTATCAATATTGCCCATGGCTCTTTTATCATGTTGGGAGCATTCACAACCTACTGGCTTTTTACTCTCCTGGGCATTAATCCTTTTCTGAGCTTAATCGCCTCAATAGCGCTCCTCTTCATTTTCGGATACATCATCCAGAAATACCTGATAAACCTGATCATCAGGGCAAGTGCTTTTATCACCCTGGTCCTGACATTCGGAATCGAAATTTTCATAAACAATTTGGCGCAGGTACTCTGGAGTGCCGATGTAAGAATGGTGCAACTCCCTTATGGCGCAGCGAATTTCTCCATCGGGGGTTTTGTAACCATCCCTATTATGCGGCTTATCGGCTTTCTGATCGTCATCATTGTCACCATCATCTTGTTTTTCATCCTGAACAGGACAAATCTGGGGAGATCCATACGTGCAACCTCTCAAGATCTCGACGCCGCACGTCTGGTTGGAGTGGATGTCGCGCGGACATATTCGGTGACGTTCGGCTTGGGAGTGGGTGCTGCCGGAGCTGCCGGCACATTGTGGTCCATCCTGTTTCCGATCACCCCGATGATGGGAGGAATATTGACACTGAAGTCTTTTGTGGTTGTCATCATCGGCGGGTTGGGAAGCATGGTGGGACCGTTAATCGGAGGGCTCGTTCTTGGAGTCACCGAAGCCCTGGGAACGAACTGGCTCGGTGCAACATATGAAAATTTAATTGGATTTACCATACTTGTTCTCGTTTTGGTCATTAGACCCAAAGGGATCATGGCAGGGGCAGACTAAGTATGGGGAATAACACATTGAGGAATTATTTCATTTACAGCCTTCTCCTGCTCGGAGTGGCCGTCTTTCCATTTTTCGCCAACAATTTTATCATTCGGTTCGGGACCGATATCCTCATGTTCGGCGTTATGGCGAGTGCCTGGAATATTATAGGCGGTTATACCGGATACGCTTCTTTCGGCAATGTTGTGTTTTTTGGCCTTGGAGCGTACACCACGGCGGTACTGATGGAAAAGGCCGGCCTGAATTTCGCCGCCGCATTTCTCGGGGCAGGCTTAGGATCAGCTGCATTTGCGATTATTATCGGGCTTCCCGTTCTCCGCCTGCGCGGGCACTATTTCGCAATCGCAACCTTGGGCGTAGCAGAGGCGATGAAGGCGCTGGTTCAGAATCTGGATATCACGGAAGGAAATTCGGGGATATACCTTCCCATGCTCAATCTTTCGGTCAGAGCTCAGTATTATTTCTTCTTTTATATAATGCTCGCAACATTAATCGCGACATTAGTCGTGAGTTACCTTGTTTTACATGCGAAGCTGGGCTACTCCTTGATAGCTATCAGGGAAGATGAGGATTCAGCTAATTCCGTGGGAATCAACACCACGGCTGCGAAAACAATCGCTTTCGCGCTGAGCGGTTTTTTTACCGGGCTCGCCGGCAGCGTATACGCATACCAGCAGGCATTCATCAAACCGGATCCTGTATTTACCGTGGAAAGCACACTTAAGATGATCGTTATGGCTGTTTTCGGTGGTATTGGGACGCTTTTCGGACCCTTATTGGGCGCGATCAGCATAGAGGTTCTCTCTGAAATCCTATCGAACTACTTCCTGGTGGCCCATACGCTTTTTTTCGGGGGTCTGGTCATTTTATCGATAGTATTCATCCCGAAAGGTATTGCAGATATCACGACACAGAAGAAGTTTGGACTGCTTTATTTTCTCCAAAATATTCGGAAGCACCGCATCTGAAGAAGAATTCATATGGCCATTTTGGAAGGAAAAAAGGTAACAAAGAGATTTGCCGGTCTCGTTGCTGTAGATAAGGTGGATTTTGAGCTGAAACAGGGGGAAATTCTTGGGCTGATCGGCCCGAACGGCGCTGGAAAGACGACTCTTGTTAATGTGATTGCCGGTGCCTATCCGCCGAGTGACGGAGACATTCTCTTCATGGGAAAGCGGGTTACCGGACTCAAGCCGTACCAGATCGGCCGGCTCGGCATAAGTCGAGCGTTCCAGATCGTGAAGCCTTTTCCCGGCATGACCGTGAAGGAAAATGCCTCCGTTGGGGCCATGTTCGGCGCGGGAGGAAAGAATCGGTCGGCAAAAGATGCCATAATCAAGGCGGAGGAGATACTGGAATTCGTCGGGTTGGGAAAGCAAATGAATGTGCTGGCTGACAAGTTGAGCGTGGCATCCAGAAAAAGGCTCGAGATTGCTAAGACGCTTGCAATGGATCCTGAGGTTGTCCTCTTTGATGAAGTCATGGCCGGACTCAATTTCAGCGAGATTGACCGCGCCGTAGACCTCATAAAAAAGATACGGGACAGCGGCATCACAATCCTGATCATAGAACACGTTATGCGGGCGATCAAGCGAGTCTGTGATCGTATATTCGTGTTGCACCACGGTCAAAAGATCGCGGATGGTTCGACTGCGGAGGTGTTGAATGACAAACAGGTAATTAAGGCCTATCTTGGAAGGAGATATAAGGAACTCACCGGTTAGAAGGTGTGCCCATCCACGATTTGAATTTGGGCACAAGCGGGTTTCCAATCCAGAAATGAGATATTTTTTGCAAGATCAAGAAGATCAAGGGATTACGCGGAGACGTACGTGAGTACGTCGCATCCCGCCAGAGGTGGGACAGATTGACGATGAGATTGTGAAAAATAGCCATTTATGGATGGAAACCAGGAGGGACAGTGGTGCTGCTGGAAATAAAGGGCCTTGATGCAGGATATGGAGACGTCCAGGTCCTGTGGGATATTGAACTGCGCGTTGAGAAAGGGGATATAGTGGCGCTGGTCGGATCAAACGGTGCCGGCAAGACAACCCTGCTCAAGGTAATATCAGGCCTGATGCATCCGTACAAAGGAGAAATCATTTTCCAGGGAAGGGATATTTCCGGTCTTCCTTCCAAAGAGATTGTCAGTGCAGGGATTATTCACGTGCCTGAAGGGAGGCGTCTGTTTCCGCAGATGAGCGTCGTCGAAAACCTTATGATGGGGGCGTTCAGGCGTAAAAAGTCTAACGATCTCAATCCGCAACTCTCCAGAATATATGCCATTTTTCCGATACTCGAACAGCGTTCTCAACAGCGGGCGGGAAGTCTGTCAGGTGGGGAACAGCAAATGTGTGCAATTGCGCGGGGTCTCATGGGAGATCCTGAGTTGCTCCTGGTCGATGAGATGTCCCTGGGGCTTGCGCCCCTCATCGTTGATGATCTCATTGATATTGTAAAGGAGATAAACGCGGGCGGCACCTCGGTACTGCTGGTGGAACAGGATGTGCAACTGGCTCTGGACAACTCCAATTACGGCTTTGTTCTTGCAACAGGGAGACTCGCCATGCACGGTGTATCCGCGGACCTCATCCAGAATAAAGAAGTCAAAGACGTCTATCTGGGGCTCTAGACCTGCCCCACCGGCATCCCTCATATCGGCAACTCTCTAATTTTTCCAGTTCGTGCGCCAATTCACCGGATAAACCAATGGCTGAGTGGCCAGGTTCTTCGGCCAAACCACCTCCAGTTTTCCATCGATCCACTGAACCACATACGTGAACGCCCTGTTCTGGTTCTTCAGCTTCTCCCAGGAGGTGAACTTGACCGGACCGAATATCGTCATCAAGTCGGTCAGGAGGAGGGCTTCCTTTATATCAGAGCCATTGAAAGACTTGGAGCGTTGTAAGGCATCTGCTATGACAAAACACGCCGCAAATGCCTCGGCAGCGTGATAGTCTGCCGGATTTTGATATTTTGCCTCAAACTTCGTGTAAAAGTCCATTGCCCCCGGAAATGGAAGAGCCTGATGCCATAGGGTGGATGCAATGATGTACTGCGATGCCATTCCGGCTTGTTGTTGAAATTCCGGGAGCGTAAAATTTGTGCTCCCTCCCACGAACATTTTGGGTGTCAATTCCATATCTCTTGCCTGTTTCATTAGTGAGGATCCGTCCGTGGTATGCGATATCATGCAGATGATATCAGGATTCTTGTCTTTTATTCTCATGAGTTCCTGACTAAAATCGCTCTCGTCCGGTTTATATCTCCTGTTCAGAATGAGGTCTATGCCGAGTCTCGAACAGAAGTCTCTGAAAAAATCAGCCCTCTTTTTACCAAAAGCGGAATCTTCATGCAGGATGGCCGCTGTTTTTGGTCTGATGACTCCTGAAAGGAGGGAAGCCAGTCCGCTCGCATAGTCCCTGAACGGAGGATTCAGCCGGAAGACATAATCCCATCCCGATGCGGTAATTTTGTCGGCTGCGGCGGTATTGATGAGGAAAGGAATCTTGTTTTCCTGACAAACACGGGCCACAGCATATGTAACAGAGCTGCTGCAGCCTCCTCCGATTAGAGAGACTCCGTATTTCTTGATGAGCCTTTCGGCCATCATGCGTCCCATATCCACCCGGCTCGATGTATCTCTGATGAGCAGGGTCAATTTTTTCCCGTGGATCCCTCCTGCTGAGTTGATTTCATCAACAGCCATCTGAAATGACTGCTCCTCAATCCGGCCGACTCCCGCCATAGGCCCGGTGAGTGGAAGCAGTATTCCAACTTTTGCAGGAGCAACCCCTTGCGCGAGAGCTATTCCTGGAATCAATAAAAGAGCCATCAACAAGACGAGGCGCTTAGAGTAAATCTCCCCAATCGTCATCATACCCTCCTTTTTCCTCTATTGTCGCAAGCATTTTCATGTACTCACAGCAGGCAGGGCTGGCTTTTCTTATCACAAGAAAATCCTTTTCCCAGGGCTCTTTACTTGGTCAGTACTTAGTGATACGTTGCAATCTCAGAGCGCAAGACCGAAGCACCCCTGAAGGATAGAAAAAGAAAATGATCGATATAGTGCACCCTAGACTGAAACTCCCAAAACCGTCGCTGGTTTCCCTGAATGGACTCAGCACTGGATCAGGGCCTTTTACCATGAGTTATGGTTTCGATCCGGAACCATTGAAGGCTTCCATCAAAACAGTGGGCCTGCTCAATCCACCTCTCTTGCTGGAATCAAGGGCAGGGCACCTTGCCATTGTGAGCGGCCACAGGAGGACGACCGCCCTTTTCGAACTCGGAGAGAAAGAAGTGCCGGCGCGAATACTGCAAGAACATAACATTTCATACCTTGATGCCCTTTTTATCAATTTTTTTGACAATCTTGCAACAAGGGAATTCAATTCTGTGGAAAAAGGAATGATCCTGAGAAGGCTGGCGAATTATCTGCCGGCGAACGAAATCCTTTCCGACTACATGACTCTCCTGAGCCTTCCCCGACGTCAATCCACCCTGGAAACCTATATTTCCTTTGACAGGGATCTGGATGAGACATTGAAATTCTCTCTGGCCCGCGGCGCGATTTCAGAGGCAACAGCCACAGCCCTTTTGGAACTGGTGCCGGACGAAAGAAAGGCAGTTGGATCACTTCTTTTAAACTTAAATTTGAACATGAATCAACAAAAGCAACTTATTGAAGTATTAAATGATATTTCAAGAATGGATGGAACTTCCATTTCCGAAATACTTCGTGCGAAGCCGATCCTCGACATCCTCTCGAATGATTCGCTGAATCGTCCCCAGAAAACAAAAGCGCTCTTAACCCTCCTGCGGTCAAGGAGATTCCCGAGGCTGAGCCGCGCTGAAGAAGTGTTCAGGAAAGGGATCGCCCGGCTCGGCCTTCCCAAGAAGGTCAGCATCCAGCCGCCGCCCTATTTTGAAACGGAATTTTACCGGATGGAGATCTCTTTTCGGAACGGGAAAGAATTGAAAGAGCTGATAGACCATCTTGCCCGCATTGAGGAATTGGGAGAGATCAAGAATCCCTGGGAAGCGAGCAATTGATGAGCATTTTTCCAATCAGCAGAGTCCTGATGGATGCCGGCGTGGAACAATACGGTCTTTTCTCCCGCATTCGCGGCGAGATCGCGGAGATTCCCCGGGGCAGAAGCGGAAAGGAAAAGAGCCGGAACGTTGGAAATTGTCGCGATATGGGGAAAGAAACGCTTCATCTTGTTGATTTCAAAGGTGATATTCTGAAACCCTGCCCGGGCACGAGAAACCACATTTGCTGTGGATACCAGATTCTGCACGTGGCGGCAAATTGTCCTCTTGATTGCAGCTATTGCATCCTGCAATCCTACTTCAGTGAACCCAATTTGCGGGTTTTCGCAAACTTTGAAGAGCGGCTGGGAGAAGTAGTCCGCTCCATAGATAACCGTCCCGACAGGATCTTTCGCATCGGCACAGGCGAATTTGCAGACAGCCTCGCCCTGGACCCTCTCATCGGCTGGACCGACATCCTTGCGCCCCTGTTTTTCAAGAGAAAGAACGCCATATTGGAGTTGAAGACCAAGACAGCCAATATAGAAGGGCTCATTGCGCTTCCTGAGCGAAGTCAGATCGTTGTTTCGTGGTCTCTCAACAGCCCGACCATTGTCGACAGGGAAGAGCACCGTGCGCCGAGTCTCAGAAAACGCCTTGAAGCCGCGGCAAGGTGCCAGGAAGAAGGGTTTATCGTGGGGTTCCATTTTGATCCGTTAATCCCTCATCGCAATTGGAAAGACGGCTATCTCCGGACCCTGGATCTCCTGGACCGGTTTATTGATCCACACCGCATCATCTGGATAAGCATGGGTTCTTTCCGGTTTATGCCGCAGCTGAAATCTATCATTGCACAGCGGCACCCCGACACACGGGTCCTTGACGGCGAATTTGTCCCCGGCGTGGATGGAAAGATGCGTTATTTCAAACCCATCCGAATGGAATTGTATTTCTTCATGCGGGAGCATTTGGAAAAGTGGGGAAACGAGCTCGGCCTCTATCTCTGCATGGAATCCGATGAGATATGGAAGAAGACCATGGGCTGGAGTCCGGGGGATTCGGCAGGCCTTTCGTGCTTCCTGGATAAGCGGGTGAAAGAGTTTTTTGGGTAGCATTGCTAAGGAAACTATGATATTCAATAAAAAAGACAACAGGAGGAAAACATGACATTACGAGAAAAGGTGCAAGAGGCCCTTGACAAGGTGAGGCCGAGTCTCCAGGCTGACGGCGGAGACGTCCAGCTTGTGGACGTGGAAGATACAGGGGTAGTCAAGGTCAGACTCACCGGGGCTTGTGGCGGGTGTCCCATGAGTCAGATGACCCTGAAAATGGGAATCGAACGGATTCTGAAACAGAATGTCCCGGAAGTCACGTCCGTAGAGTCTCTCTAAGCAAATGCGAAAAACAGGACGTGCGAGGCTGAAGACGACAGAATAGCGAGAATAGAGGAGGAATGGAGGCCATCATGGATATTAAGAAAATCGGTGTTGTCGGCGCCGGCACAATGGGAAACGGCATTGCCCAGGTTGCCGCGCAGATCGGGTGTGACGTAGTGATGCGGGATATCGAGGACGCATATGTGGATCGGGGCTTGAAGAACATCGATCGGTTCCTTTCCAGGAGCGTGGAAAAAGGCAAAATGGAGGCGTCTGAAAAAGATGCCGTCCTGGGAAGGATAACAGGTACCACGGACATGTCCGCGTTGAAGGATGTGGACTTCATTGTTGAGGCGGTGATCGAGAATATCGATCTCAAAAAGAGTGTCTTCAAGGAACTGGACGACCTCTGCCGGCCGGAAACGATCCTGGCCTCAAACACGTCTTCCATGTCCCTGACGGAGATCGCCGCCGCCACAAATCGGCCCGACAAGGTCTGCGGCATGCACTTCTTCAATCCTGTTCCGCTCATGCGCCTGGTGGAAGTCATCCGCGGGTACGCTACCAGTGATGAGACCATTGCCGTTACGAGCGATCTGGCAAAGAAAATGGGAA
>CAZEGG010000038.1:0-16031 GCA_964511755.1 uncultured Desulfobacteraceae bacterium
TTCCCCACAAATGATCCTTCGGGAGATACTTCTCGGCCCAGCGTCTCAAAAAGATTTTTCCATAATGCGAGTTCAATTTCAAGTGATCCGGCAACGAGAGTCCGAAGTCCACAATACGATGATCAAGGAAGGGGACCCTGCCTTCTACTCCGAAGCTCATGAGCATTCTGTCAACTTTGACCAGCAGGTTATCAGGGAGAGCCGTGACCATGTCCACATATTGGCTCTTTTGCACGTCGGACCATGTACCAGGGCAGGAACTCCATGCCTGGATGAACGGCTTCCGGAATTCATTCGCGTGGTCCTGCAGATCGGGTCTGAACAGGTTGCCTGACCAGCGGCCCTTTATCTGGCTCCTGGTCCTGAAGCCCCCTGACCCCGGGGCAAGAAGATTCTTGATCCATTTCTCGAGAGAAGATTTCTTGTAGCGTCCGTACCCCGCAAATACCTCATCTCCTCCCTCTCCGGTAAAAACGACCTTGAGTTCCCGGCTTGCTTCCTCTGCGAGGAAAGAAGTGGGAAGACAGGCATAATCACGCATGAGATCATCTGTTGCCCAGATAACATGGGGGATTCGCTTGAAGAGCTGGCCTTTACCCAAAATGATAGGCTCATGGTCCGTGTTGAATTGACTGGCAATAAATTTTGCAGGCTCAAGCTCGCTTCTCAGGCTGGAATCCTTGTAGCCCACCGAAAAGGTCCGAATCGGTCTTTCCTGAAAGCGGTGGAGCATTGTCAAAACAACAGCAGAATCTATGCCGCCGGAAAGGAAAAGACCGTAGGCTACGTCCGAACGGATATGTTCCCGCATGACCTGTTCGAACAGGGGCTCAAATTCCTCCTGTGCCTCTTCAAGCGACACGTTCCTTGGCCTGGTCGACAGGGGAGTCCAATATTGTCGATGGGAGATCTCCAGTTTTTTATCGATGATAATTATTTCACCGGGCAATACACGATGTATTCCTTTGATGATGGTTTCCCTTCCCGTATTGAACTGGTTGTGGAAGAAATGATTCAAGGCCTCCCCGTTGATTTCCGGTTGATGATCCAGGATCGGGATAAGGGCCTTTATTTCAGAGGCAAAGGCGACTTTTTCCGGGGTGACGGCATAGAACAGCGGTTTTATGCCGAGACGGTCTCTCGCGAGAAAAAGTCTTTCTGATTTCCTGTCTAGTAAAGCAAAGGCGAACATTCCGTGCAGTCTGTCTACAAAGTTTTCACCGTGCACCGTGTACGCATGGATAATGGTCTCGCAGTCTGAGCGGGTCTTAAACCGGCAACCTTCTTGGATCAGTGCCTCTCTCAGCTCGACATAGTTGTAGATTTCTCCATTTGCCACCAGCACCACATTTCCATCAAGGCTGAGGATGGGTTGATCGCCTCCTTCCAGGTCAATAATGGAAAGGCGCGTGTGTGCCAGCCCAACTTTCTCTTGGAGATAGCACCCCGTGTTGTCGGGGCCGCGGTGCCTGAGGTTCCCCGACATCTTTCGAAGTTCTCTCCCCCGGACCAGGGAGTGTTTATTGAATATCCCTGCGATGCCGCACATGCCGACTTTGCATTCCTTTCAATAAAAGCGCAGTGAAATTGGGATCTTCATACCATCCCTTGTTTGGAGAGTAAAGCAGAAGTCATAGCCCGGCCAAAACATTGCAGCTGTTTTCACTTTTCCACGTACAGCGTGTAACCACTGAAGTTGAGCTTGGGGAAATTCGCCAGCACGCGTAAACGCGCCAGAGCGTCCTCGGGCAGACGGTCCCGTCTCTTGTTGCGGACAGCAACGGCGATATGGCCCGGTTCATCCAAGGCCTTCGCGAGTTCGTTGTGAGAGATATTGCGTATGATTGTGCCTGCATAAAAGCTTATTGTTCCTCTTGCAATATCCACCGCCACCGGTTGATAGCCGGCCTTCCGGGCTTCAGCAAATGCAACGCCCAGCTTATACGTCGAAAGATAGTCATTGAGCTGCGATGCACCCCAACCCAGAGCCGTCCAGGACAGCAGACAGCTTCCGAGCACAAGCATGAGCAAAAGGCTCCTCTCCTTTCGACGGTAGCCGAGAAAGATCATACCGATACCTAAGAGGAGGGGAATGACGGCAACCACAGCAAGGTGTTCTCTTTCGTTCGGAAGCCGCGTGAAGAGAGCGTAAAAGATCCCTCCGCCAAGGATCATGAAAAAGAGGCCGTTCAAGATGCCCGGCCATCTACCGAAATCCCATTGTCTATTCTCCCAGGGCGCCGGAAATCCGGATGCTATCAGCAGCGCCAGGGCGGGAAAAATGGGAGTGAGGTAGACAAAAAGCTTTCCGCTTATGATCGAGATCAACAGAAAACCGGGCAGAAACCAGCAAAGGGCGGCAGATCGGACATTCCTGGGCGCCTGTCGAAAACCTCTCCAGAGAAAGGGAGCCCACGGAATAAGGAGCGGGAGGACGACCAATGCGTAAAAATAGAACGGTTCCGGGTGGCTCCACGATTTGACGGAACGCCCCAAAAGCTGGGTCATGAAGACATTCTCCAGATAAGCCTTGTGGCCGGAAATGTACAAATATCCCGTCCAGAGACCTGCGATCAAGAGAGCGGACGCCAATCCTTGGAGTAATTTCAGGCGGATCATGCCTGCTTTGCCCTTCTGTACCATCGCGTACGCCATTCCTCCCAGAAGGGGGAAGGCAAGCCCCAATGGGCCTTTGACCATGACGGCAAGAATCGCGTATCCATATCCCCAGAAGCTCAAGCGGGAATTGTCCTCATCTACCGCCCGCATGAAATAGTGGAGCGACATGATCACGAAAATGGCCATCATGATATCCATGCGGACTATATTACCAATGACCAGGAAAAGCATTGAAGTAAGTGCGATGAGAGTTGCCCAGACCGCACGATTTACTCCAATCAGCCTTCTTGAAAAAACGTAAAAGGCCGACGCAAAACCCAGCAGGCAAAAAATCGTTACCAGGCGAAAGGAAAACGCATTCACTCCGCTCACTTTCGCCTGGAGCAGGAGCACCCAGAAATAGAGCGGCGGTTTATCCGGATAGAATTCTCCGTCAAGAGTGGGAACCATGTAGTTCTCATTCGTCCACATCTCACGCGCCACTTCGCCATAGCGTGCCTCGTCCTGTATCCAGAGGTACCGGGGAAAAAGGAGGTTCACGCCGTAGATAAGGAAGACCGCGGACAGCAAGACAAGCCAGGCTAAGACGTTTCTCTTTCCTGCGAGTTTCCTGTTATCTTCCAACGGCCTCGTCATTCTGCCTATGATCTCCTCGTCGGCAGGATTTGCCGGTATACCGCCACATTTCCCTGAACCATCTTCTCGATCGAAAAAAGGGAGCGTGCTATCTCTCTGCCTTTCCGTCCGAATTTTTGAGCTGTGGCTGGGTCAATCAGCAGTGCGATAATGGCCTGCGCGAGAGCGTCCACGTCTCCGACAGGGACAAGGTAGCCATTCTGCCCGTCTAACAGTATTTCCGGAATTCCTCCGGTCCGTGACGCCACTATGGGCACCCCTGCTGCGGACGCCTGGAGCAGCGCCACACCCAATCCTTCCATTGTTGCGGGGTGCACCACCATGGAGAGACAGGGCAGTATCTTTTCAAGATCCCTCCGAAAGCCGCCGAACAACACCTTTCCGTCAAGATCGTTCTCTCTGCATAATGATTCCAAATGATCCTTCAGGGGACCTTGTCCGAAAAAGATGAATCGTGCCTCAGGGCATGCCTTGAGGATACTCGGGGCGGCTTCGATCAGGAAGCGGTGTCCTTTCCTGGGGATGAGCTGGGCGATCACACCGATTGCCTTCATTTCCGGTCCAAGGCCGAATTCCCCACGGAACCACTCGTTCCGGCATACCTTTTGGTACAACTCCTGATCCACTGCGCTCGGTACGCAGACCATTTTGTCCTCCGGAATATCCTGCGAGAGAAGCACGGTGCGTATTCCCTCCGAGATGGCGATCACCCGATCATACATTCGGTATTTCATCCGTGCAACGAGCCGCTTTTCAGGGTTGTCAACCCTCCGGGTTATGACCGATTTCGTTCCTGAGAGTCTTGCTGCGAGCCCACCCCATACGTCGGCTCCTCTCCTGCTGTGCACATGTATCAGGTCGGGCCTCTCCCTGCGAATGACACGCAGAAGGCAGATCGGAAATCTCGGGTCCAAGTCTCCTCCCATGGGGACTCGACAGACAGTTGCGAACGGGCCCGATTCATCGCTGATTGCGCTCCCCTTCGGGCATACCAGGGTATTCCTATACCCGAATTTCGTCAAACCTTTCAGCAGGTAAAACACCTGCAGGGCACCGCCATAAAGGTTTCGGCCCGTCTCAACATGGAGAATATGCATCACGCATCTTTTCTTGACAGGATCAACAGGATTGAATCGACACCTTCGCTGCTGATCATGCTGTCTGGTTGACGGTTGGCATAATGCCCTTACCGTCGCATCAGGCTCTTTGCCGCTTCAAAGACATCTCCGACTCCTATGCTTGCCATGCAGGTGTATTTCCCGCCGCAGGAAGGAGTTCTCTTGCAGGGGGAGCATCCCATCTCTTTATACAGCACAAGAGTCTTTTGGCTCTCCGAACAGAGATACGGACACGTTGCCCCGAATAAGGCCACCGTGGGGCATCCAAAAGATACCGCCATGTGCGTGAGACCGGTATCTACGCCGATGGCGAGCGCGCACTCGCTGATGATGGCAGCGCTCACCGCCAGCGGCAACTGGCCCGTGAGATCGATGATCTCGTCAGGGGCCTGTGATTGGATCAGCACGGCTTCGTGCCGGTCACTAGGTCCGCCGAGTAAAACCACTGGAAGGCGGAACTCCCGGTGAATCGCCTTCGCGAGGGTGCTCCAGCGATCTCGCACCCAATGTTTCTGGGGGCGGGTAGTGAAAGCGCAGAACACCGAATACCTGCCTGAGATTCCGGCTTTCCGAATGGCAGCCCGTGCTTCCGACTTCTGACCTGGTGAGAGCACGAGATGCGGCGAGGGCTGTTCCGAGGGTGCTATCCCCAACTCCCGCACCATGTGTTCGTATTCGGCGCCCATGCGTTTGCTGCTTGGCCCGCGTGAAATGATTCTTGTCATGAGAAATCGACCCGGCTCCTTGGATTCAAACCCCACTCGCTCACGGGCGCCGGAAAGCCAGGCGAGGATTCGGCTTCTCAATAATCCCTGGGCATCAATGGCGAGATCGAAATGACGGGCGCGCATTTCTCTCGAAAAACGGAGTACCTCGCGCAGGAGAGACACAAGCCGGCCCCTTTTCCACAGCCTTTTCCATTGACTCTTGTTCCAGGGGATCGCCTCATCAAGATGCGGGTTGAAGCGCAGAAGATCAATCGCCGAAGGGTCCACAAGCCAGCTAATTCTTGTCTTCGGACAGGCTTTCTTCAGGGCGCTGAGCATTGGCGACGCCATCACAATATCCCCGATGGAACTGGGACGAATGATGAGGATGCGTTTCATCAAAAAGTCTTTTTCTCAAGTTCATCGTACATGGCAAGATATCTGCGGAGGATTGTTTCCCTGGTATGATTGGCTACCAGGGTTTTCACGGCGTTTTCCGCAAGGTAGCTTCGCAATTGATCGCCGTTTCCCGCGAGCCGGTGGATCGCGCGAGCGAGGTCTTCGGGATCTCGCCGGGACGCGAGAATCCCGTTTTCGCCATCATTAATGAGTTCCGCAGGGCCCGGAGCATCGGTCGCGACGACCGGAAGCCGGTGAGACCATGCCTCCAGGATGACATTTCCCAGCGTTTCATGGCGGGAGGAACAAACAAATATATCCGCCATATCAAAGTACGGTGACGGGTCGTCCTGCCAGCCAAGCCACATGATCCTGTCGTCGATACCCAGGCTGCGGGCCTTGGATCGGAGTGCGGCGGACAAGGGCCCGTCTCCGGCTATCAGCAAGCGGACAGGTCTTGATTCTATCTGCTTCGGGAGAAGCGAAAATGCCTCCAGGAGGTCCTCGTAGCCTTTCTGGTGGTTGAAGCGTCCAAGCGTAAACAGGATAATGGCATCGTCCGGCACGGCCAGGGATCGCCGCAGGTTTTCAAGCTCTTGCGCGGCTGTGGGCCTGTGGAACTCTACGAAATTCCCGATACAATAAACCCGGTCGGAAGGCATGCCGTTTCCGATGAGATAGTCACAAAGTCCCTTTGTATTGCCCACCCAGGCGTGGGGATGTTCGTAATATCCCCTTATCTTATAGTAACCTCCCAGTCTGGCCACGTGAATTGACGAGGAATCTGCCGGGACGCGGGTCAAACGAGTGGCGCGGCCCATGTACGTCTGCACGATCCTCGGCCTCTCATTGCGTATGAAGCGGCGGATGGCGCGGAGGGAAAGAACGTCCCAGCCGTTGCGCATGGAGACATAGGTCTGCCGTATTTCAGGGTACAGGAGGCTTCTGAGCGGGCTTTTGGGGCGAATCATGGCCACGGCATGATGTTCCTGTTCGTTCAAGGCGGTGACGAGTCGGGCGAAAAATCTCTCCGCTCCTCCCATTTGCCGGCTTCCGATGATGTGCAGGGAATCAATCATGCGGGTCTTTTTTTCTGCGGTTTTTTCTTATGCTTCACGTGCAATTTCCAGAAAAAACCCACGAGGCTGTCGCCGAAGGATATGGCCTTTCTCGGCAAAGTCAATGGATCGTCGAAAACTGTTGCGGAACCGCGGTCGCAGGTGAGTGCGGCCGCGTACCCGGCGTCCTTTACGGCCTCCGCCACTCCTGCATCGTAATCTCCACTCGGATAGCAGAAATACTGCACCTCCTCACCGAGCAGATCCTCCAGAGCAGATTTGCTGTCCTTGATTTCCTCTTCTCGTCCTGACCGGCCAATCTTCGTCAGGAAAGGATGGGTCAGGCTGTGGGATCCAAAAACAACACCCCGCGCGCGTAATTCCCGTATGGTGTCACGGTCCATCAAAGGGGCCCCGAACCGGCCGTCGTCTTCAAGCCATTTTGCGTTTTTTCCCAGGAGGCCTGCCACGAGGAATACAGTGGCGGGAAAATGGTAGCGCTGCAGGACCGGGAAAGCGTACTCTCTGAAATTCTGATATCCGTCGTCAAAGGTCAGCACAACTCCGTGGTGCGGCAAATCTCCCTTGCCGAGCAGTCCGTCGAGGGCAGCGGAGAGGGAAAGGACCTGATAGCGAAAAAAATGAAGGTAGGTCATTTGAGCCCTAAAACGACGAATGTGGCAAAAGGTAGCCCGGTGAGAATCAGGTCTTTTGAATTTGCCCACCTGGTGGTACATCAAAATGGATACTTTCCGCATTCAGAGAACCTATTTTCTCTCCGCACTGTGACACTATGGAATATCTCCCGGGTAAAGGAGCACAGCCGGGCCGAAATTATCGAAACATCCTCCGGGTACCAGAACAGCGCACCTATATCATATTTCCGGCTCGGAAATTCTGATGATAAAGATCGCGATAGTCCCTTTTCCATCTCTTGTGAAGCCAGGCCCAGTGATCAGGATGCTCTCTGATTATTCTTTCTATGATGTCACTCTGCTTTTGTGCGGCTTTTTTGACGCTTCGTTCCTTATCCTCTTCGTAGTCAATTTCAAGCTCCGGAAAAAAGAGGAGACGATGATGGATGAGATCGTCACTCCTGACAATAAACATCGGGACCACGGGGATCCGGTATTTTCTGGCCAGGATGGGAACCAGCGTCATGGTTGATGTCTTTCTGCCGAAAAATCGACAGGAGATGTCTCGTGCAAAAGTCTGCTTCCTGTCCGCGAAAATGACAAGGTCTTCCCCTCTCTTCAGTCTCGTTATGGCCTGCCTGAGCCCGTTTTCCTTGTACAGGATCCGAACTCCGAAACGCCGGTTGTTGAAGATGCGTTCCCTTTCAAGAAATGGATTGTCAATGGAACGCACAATAAAATTCAGGGTATTTATCCTGGTGGCGTAGTAGGCATGTGCATATTCCCAGTTCCCAAAGTGAGCGCCCAAAAGGATGACAGCCTTGCTTTTTCGCCTTGCCGCATCCAGGTGCTCCTTGCCTTCGACCTGAATGAGTTTTCCCAGCATCTTATCGTTCATATGCCTCAGGAGGACCCACTCGTTCCCGGTCATACCGATCTGCTCAAAACTCTTCCGCGCGATCTGGCGGAGCTCACTCGGGCCCTTTTCACTATGGAGAGCATAGCTCAGGTTTTTCTGGGAAATTTTTCGGTGTGAAAAGTCCAGGACATAAAAGACCCGTCCGAAGAATTTCCCAATTAACAGCCAGGTTTTCATGGTGAAAGCACGCGAGATGGAGACATACGCGAGAACTGCCAGATGGACTGCCCGATGAACGACGCCGCATCTTCTGGGAGCATTTTTTTCCATAAGGACGAGTTTTTTCTATGACTCCGCTGCTTCACCGTCTGAGACGGGTTTTGCCTCATCTATCAGCATGATGGGGATATCATCCCTGATTTCATAGAGAAGTCTGCAGTGATCGCAGATGAGTCCATTTCCTTCTCCATTCAGGTGGATTTCCCCTTTGCACTTGGGACAGGCGAGGATATCGAGTAGCTCCTTGCTTATTGCCATTTTCATACCCCTTCTTTCAGCAGGATGAACCGATCGACCTGGTTTTCTCATGCGATTAGAGCAGGATTTCGGCTCAGTGCCGTTTTTTCGGTTATGAGTTTCCAGGACTGGTATTTTCAGCGACGTATACAGCCCGTGCCTCCGATCCTTCTGGCGGAGCCTGTTCATGCATTATTCGAAACCTCCCGGACAAATGCAAGGGTCTTTCCGCCGAGACCGTTCAAGATCGTCTCCGTCTTGGACGAACATGTTCCTGAAACAACGGGAAGCGGGAGTATTTCGATCCCGATGCGGGTGATGCCCTGAGCTGAAAACGTATTTTCCATATCAGTGATCAGCCCGCCCAACTCATCGGAAGCCTCACCGTCCCCGGGGGCTCCATGAAGCCTGTCGATTATGAGCATAACACTTTTTTGAAGATCCTGCATGCCAGGGATTTCTGATCTCCCGGGGGAAAAAGAGAGGGGGTCGGGAAGGTGAAAGTGGATGGTGGGAACCGGTTGGATCAGATCAACCTTGGAGGCGGTTTCCTCAAAGACCCCTCTCACATAATTCTTTATGCCGGCGTCAAAGGTAACCAGGAGCTGCACTTCCTGGATAAATGTTCCGAAAAGACCGAGCCAGGATTCACAAATATCTTTAAGCGCATCGGACTCAAAGACCGGATGCACCAGCTTATCGGAAACGTCTTCCATGAGATCGGTCTCAACGAAGTCTTCTCCAAGGGCGTCCTTCAAGGGGGATTCCTGCATTCTCAAACGACGAATTGCATCTTCCGCCTCGTCCTGTTCCTTTTCCATTGCACGTGCGAGATGCAGCAGGAGGTGCCATTTGAGGGCAAGAGAACTCTTATAAGCCATCTCTCCTTCCATCGAGCCTTTGCGGACCATTTTCTGGATATCCCAGCGCTTTTCTCCTTCTCGGTGCATTTTTCGGGCAGCCGCCAGGAATGCCGATGTTTTCCGGTCAAGGTTTTCTTTCATCCATGTCCTGTATTCCTTAATGAGCTCGGGAAAATTCTCCGGGGGTTTGAGATCGCGGGCCGGTCGGACAACTTCGAGGGGCACCCGATCGGGGCCTCGTCCGTTCCGGGACGACATTTCCATGTACCAGGGGAGACAGAGAACAACCCGGGGAAACAATGATGAAACTCGTCTCAGCATGCTCTCGGAGACGCCGAGCAAGGAAAAAATACAAGCGGTTTCTGCAGGTGGATTCATTTTCATTGTCTATTGAAAGGGCAGCCCGCCAAAGCGGCTGCCCTCCGTATCTCTTCTCTGTTGTCGAAACCCGCCTTCAGTCTTCCTGGAGTTCCTTCAGGTCCAGGAAAAAGTCGAGGACTTCGGGGTTTCTCAAGGCGTCCTTGTTCAGGACCGGTTGCCCGTGAATAACTTTCTTGACTGCCAACTCCACCTTTTTCATGTTCAGGGTATAAGGAATGTCGGGGACCGGGAGGATCTTGGACGGCACGTGCCGCGGCGATGCGTTGCTTCGGATCGTTCGTCTGATAATTGCATTGATTTCGTCCGTTAATTCATGCCCTTCGGCCATCTTTACGAAAAGAATGACGCGAACATCATTCTTCCAGTTTTGGCCCACAACCAGGCTGTCTTCAATCTCTTCAAGTTGTTCGACCTGGCGGTAGATCTCGGCTGTTCCTATACGCACCCCTCCCGGATTCAGTGTGGCGTCGGAACGGCCATAAATGACGACGCCGCCATGTTCATTTATTTCAATGAAGTCTCCGTGGCGCCATACATTGGGATACACATCAAAATAGGCGGCATGATACTTTTCATTTTCGGGATCATTCCAGAAATAGATGGGCATGGAGGGGAAAGGGGCCGTGCAAACCAGTTCTCCCTGCCTGTTGATGACCGGCTTTCCATTTTCATCGAATGCCTCGACCTTCATCGCGAGACCCCGGCACTGCAGTTCTCCGGCGTAGACAGGCCCCATGGGATTCCCCAAGGCAAAACATCCATTGAGGTCTGTTCCCCCCGAAATAGACGCGAGCTGGAGATCTTCTTTTACCTCTTCGTAGACATACTCAAATCCTTCGGCGGAAAGGGGAGAACCAGTGGAAAGGACTGCCCGGAGGGGGTTAAGATCATATGTTTTCCCGGGCTTCACGCCGGCGTTTTGCAGGGCGGCGATATAGCCCGCACTTGTGCCGAACACGGTGATTTTCTCATCCTGCGCCATTTTCCACAGAGCGCCCGGGTCCGGATGAAAGGGATTCCCGTCGAAAAGGACAAGGGTTGCTCCCGTGGAGAGGGAACTGGTAAGCCAGTTCCACATCATCCATCCGCACGTGGTGAAATAAAAAATAACGTCCTCTCGCGCAAGATTCGTGTGGAGCATGAGCTCTTTCATGTGATGTATCAGTATGCCACCGGCACTCTGCACCATGCACTTGGGAAGCCCCGTGGTCCCGGATGAATACATGATATAGAGAGGATGATCAAAGGGAAGCTGCGTGAATTCGACTTCCAGGTTGGGATCAGCGGACCTGAAATCGTCGTAGAGTACTGCGTTGGGAACCGAACCGATATCGGGATCATCCTCGGTGTAGGGGACGACAACCACCTTTTCAATGCTGGGGAGCTGTTTGAGGATGTTCGAGATTCGTTCGAGAGAGTCGAATTTTCTTCCTTTGAAAGAATAGCCGTTTGCTGTGAACAGCACTCTGGGCTTGATCTGCCCGAAGCGGTCCAGCACCCCCTTAATCCCGAAATCGGGTGAGCATGAGGACCAGGTCGCGCCCAGGCTCGTGGCGGCGAGCATCGCGATAATAGTCTCCGGCATGTTGGGCATAAACCCGACGGCCCTGTCTCCGGGCTGAATACCCATTTCCTTTAAAGATGCCGCCAGGCGTGCCACTGCAACGTAAAGCTCGCTGTAGGTCATGCGCCTCGCAGGCTGATCTTCTCCCTTGAAGATCAGCGCCACGTTATTGTCTCTGAAACGGAGAAGATTCTCGGCAAAATTGAGTTCTGCACCGGAAAACCATTTTGCACCGGGCATTTTGGTCACATCATCAATGATCTCGTTATAGGGTCGGGAAGCCTTGATGCCTGCAAACTCCCACATGGAGGCCCAGAATTCAGGGATGTTATCAACAGACCAGTCATAGAGGGCGCCGTATTCTTGAAAGTCTTCGCCGAATTTCTTGTTTACGGTCTGCATGAATCGATACATATTTGTCTTCTTGATTCTTTGCTCCGAAGGTTTCCACAAGAGTCTGCCCATGATCGACCCCCTTGATCTTCAAGAGATTTTTTCGGACGATGAGAGAGAGTAGGTCTCCATCGGCTCCGAGTATTCGATTGCGCTGCATTTATAGCACTGTACGGCCCAACTTTCAAAGGAATTATGCCTCCGGAGCGGGCGCATGTACAGTTTCTCACAAGGCTGAGGAGACCAGGCAGTGCGGCAGTTTCAACAGCGGAGGGGGTTTTGATATCTTCAAACTTTTTTCTTGACATCAAACATATCATTCCTGTAAAAGGCATCACCGCAATAAAAGAGAGGTGTTGAATCAGCCGGAGATTGCCTGCGCGAAGCGCTCAATTCAACCATTTTTGTGTTGATTTCAACAAGTATAATGTTGTATAAAACTGCCTGTTACACACATCAGAATCGGCCGAAAGAAGATCAAGGGCTAAACCTACGAATACCTCCAACTCCGCGAGGCTTTCTGCAATGAACAAGGCCGGCCCCGCAACGGCATTCTGGGCAATTTTGGCCGAGGCGAACCGCAGAGGACCGGCGGGATGCAACTTGGAGTATGGCTCTCTCCTGGAATGTCACTCAATTAACTTTCTTGCAGTGACGAAAGACCTTTTGAGGTCAAATTATTTCACCAAGTTACAAAGCAACTGGCAAAGGCGGGTCAGCAGTACTCCTTCCAGGGTTCGCACATTGTTGGTGGCGGCATGCCGGCTGTATCCCTGCTTGACCGGAATATCGACGATTTTATCTTCGTTAAGGCTGCATAGATGTCATTTCCGGAGAAATGAAACTTCACTTTAAATAAAAGACTCTGAATGCTTTGCTGGAACAATCTTGATTTTGGGGGGGGTATGCTTGAGGTAAACGAAGTATCTAAGAGTTTCGGCGGCCTGATGGCCGTTTTTGAGTGCTCCCTCAGCGTAGAAGAAGGCACTATTACCGGTCTCATTGGGCCGAACGGCGCGGGCAAGACCACACTCTTCAATGTAATCACCGGCAACTACAAGCCGGACCAGGGGCGAATTACCTTTCTGGGCGAGGATATTGCCGGCCTGCCTCCCCATCAGATTTTCAAGAAAAAGATGTATCGGACCTTCCAGATTACGCGTGAGTTCGGGCGCATGACGGTACTGGAGAACTTGATGTATATGCCCGAAGGTCAGATCGGGGAAAAATTGTGGAACACCTGGCTCAGACATGGAGCGGTGAGACACCAGGAAAAAGAGATCAGAGAAAAGGCCCTTGAAGTTCTTGAATTTGTCGAATTGATCAATCTCAAGGATGAATACGCGGGGTCCTTGTCGGGAGGGCAAAAGAAGCTGCTGGAATTGGCCAGGAGCATGATGGCCGATCCCAAGATGGTGCTGCTGGATGAGCCGGCCGCCGGAGTAAACCGCACCCTGCTTGGAAAGCTGGTTGCCAATATTCGGAAACTCTGCGGAGAAAGAGGGATCACCTTTTTTCTGGTGGAACACAACATGGATCTGGTCATGAATCTTTGCAATCCGGTCATTGTCATGAGCGAAGGCCGGAAACTGGCCGAGGGTACCCCCGAAGAGATCAAGAAGGATAAGAGTGTCCTCGAAGCCTACCTGGGTGGACAGTACCGATGATTATTTTAAAGGCGGAAAATATTACGGCGGGATATGGGGAACTCGACATCCTCCAAGACGTTGATATCCAAGTGGAGTCGGGGACAATCGTGACCATTATCGGGCCGAATGGCGCCGGGAAATCCACCTTCCTGAAGACCGTCTTCGGAATCCTGAAGCCCAGGGAAGGCAAGGTCATGTTGAACAATGAAGATATCACGGCACTGAATCCCGACAAGGTTGCAAGGAAAGGAATGAGTTACGTGCCGCAAGTGGAGAATGTTTTTCCCACTTTGACTATTCAGGAGAATCTGGAGATGGGGGCCTTTATCCGGGATGACGATTACAGCAAGAGACTCGAAGAGATCTACGAGCTCTTCCCCGTTTTGAAAGGAAGAAAAAAACACAAAGCCGGTCATCTTTCGGGAGGGCAGCGACAGATGGTGGCCATGGGAAGAGCACTTATGGTGGATCCCCAGGTACTCCTGCTGGATGAACCGTCCGCAGGCATGGCGCCCATTATCGTCGCCGATATATTCGAAAAGATCACGGAAATTAACGAGACGGGCGTATCCATGATCATCGTTGAGCAGAACGCCCGGGACGCTTTGAAAATGGCTCACCATGGATATGTCCTGGCCATGGGGAAGAACGTACTGGATGACGCGGGGGACGCACTGCTCGCCAACGAAGAGGTAGGTCGTCTCTACTTGGGAGGATAAACGTGGCGGCACTATTTGTCTATGGTATCATCTACGGCGGCATCATTTCCCTGGGTGCCATCGGCCTCACCCTGTCCTACGGCATTGTTCGGCTGGCGAATTTCGCCCACGGGGATCTGATGGCGGCAGGGGCCTATGTGGCCCTGTTCATGATCACCGGGGTGCTGTCATGGATAGGAATCCCGAACTATACCTTCGGACCCTTTTCCTTTGGCTGGCGCATGGTGATTGCTTTTCCCGTTGCCAT
Organism: uncultured Desulfobacteraceae bacterium; assembly: GCA_964511755.1. GTDB lineage: Bacteria > Desulfobacterota > DSM-4660 > Desulfatiglandales > Desulfatiglandaceae > B46-G9. The sequence continues at coordinate 14,364 of CAZEGG010000038.1, forward strand.
GGCGGCGGTTGCTTTCGTGGCCATCCTGTTCGATCAGATCCTGTACCGGAAACTCCGCATGAAAAACAGTGGTCCCGTGATGATGGCCATGTCTTCCCTGGGTGCGGCGTTCATTCTTCGAATGATCCTCCTGATCCTGTGGGGAGCGGACTCCTTGTTTTACAGACCGGGTCTCATGCGGCAGGCACTTGACTTACCATTGGGAATCACCATCATGCCTGATGAAATTCTGATCCTGGCGGTGGTCTTCGTTCTTATTATTCTGCTTCACCTTTTCCTGCAGAAGACCAAAATGGGGAAGGCCATGCGGGCGACCTCGGATAACCAGCCACTCGCGCTCATTTCGGGAATCAATACCGAGCACATTATCATGTGGACGTGGGGAATAGCAGGGGCGCTGGCCGGCGCAGGCGGCATTCTCTACGGCATAGACGTTCAATTGAACCCGTACATGGGGTGGGACTTTCTGCTGCCTCTTTTTGCCGCCACCATTTTGGGCACTATCGGTAACATATACGGTGCCCTCGTGGGAGGATTGATCATGGGGGTGGCGCAGCAAATGTCAACTCAATTCATTACGCCCACCTACAAGCCGGCGGTCGCCTTCATCATCATGATCATCATCCTGTTGATTCGGCCGAAAGGGATATTCGGAGGGAAAAGCTGATATGGGGGGACTACTTGCCTATCTCGTCTCATTGGTCATCATGGCAGGGATCTTCGCGGTTTTCTGCCTGGGTCTCAACATTCAGTGGGGGTACACCGGATTATTCAATATCGGCATCGCCGGTTTTTTCTGCATCGGGGCCTACACCTCTGCTTTAATTACTTTGCCCCAACCCTCCGGGATGTACGCACAGTATGTCCAGCAGATCTTCGGACTCAACCTTCCTTTTGTCTTCGGATTGCTGGGGGCTGCCCTTGCCTGCGGAATCGTCGCTTTTCTGATCGGCATCCCCACACTCAAATTGCAGGAAGACTATCTGGCCATCGCGACACTGGGCATCGCCGAGACGATCCGGCTTATCTTCAATAACGAACAATTCCTGGCCAATGGGCCCCAGGGGCTGATGGGGCTGCCCCAGCCCTTGCAGAACCTGGTCTCCGCCAAGAACTATAATTATCTGTATCTCGTCGTCGTCGTGATCGTCATGGCGGTCATTTATCTGCTGATCGAGCGGGCCATTCGCTCCCCTTGGGGAAGGGTTCTGAGAGGCATCAGGGATGATGAGCTTTCCGCCGCCATGAGCGGGAAAAATATATTCCACTTCAAGATGCAATCACTGGTCTTCGGCTGCATGGTGATGGGTGTGGCAGGGGCCTTGTATGCCCATTACACCAAGGCCATCTCTCCGGATGTCTTTACGCCCCTTTACGGCACCTTCATCATGTGGGTCATGCTGATGGCCGGGGGGAGCGGGAACAACAAAGGCGCCATCCTCGGAGCGTTTGTTATCTGGGGCATCTGGATCGGGACTTCCTTCATCGGCGGCTTCCTCCCGCCCGCTCTGCAGTCCAGGGCGCCCTACTTCAGATTTCTGATCATTGGGATTCTTCTGGAGGTTATCCTGATTTATCGGCCGCGCGGTCTCCTGGGAGAAGAAAAAATGATATCCCGAATGGGCGGCGACTAGCCCCCTCCTTTTGTTTACCTTATCACGAGCAGAT
>CAZEGG010000039.1:0-15978 GCA_964511755.1 uncultured Desulfobacteraceae bacterium
CTACCAGTTGCAGCTAAAGCTACTAACTTGCCGGATCTTCCTGCGTGGTTGGCACATATTCAATTAGGTTTTCTTTCAGCGTTACTTATTGCTGGTTTGGTGACAGCAATCATTGCGCTGCTTGTTGGCTTTCCATTGATGCGGCTTAGTGGGGATTACGTTGCAGTAGCTACGCTTGGCTTTTTAGTGATTGTACATAGTATTCTCATAAATTGGACACGATTCACTCGTGGTGCTCGGACTTTTTCAGGAGTAATTCAATATACAAATGTATGGTGGGTTTATATTTGGATCGTCATTACAATTTACGTCGTGTGGAGAATTGTACATTCAAGTTACGGAAGAGCATTATTAGCCGTTCGTGATGATACTATTGCTGCTCAAACAATGGGAATCAGCATTCTGAAGTCACGTTTGCTGGCATTTACCGTTAGTGCTTTTCTGACAGCAATTGGCGGTGGATTATTGGCCCATTTCTTAACTTCCTTTTCTCCGTCAAGTTTCTATTTTATTGCTACTTTTGATTACGTTATTATGCTTATTATTGGTGGCTTGGGTAGTATAAGTGGTTCGATCATTGGTGCAGTCCTGGTAACATTATTTTCTGAGTTTCTCCGAAATCTTGAACAGCACATCCAACTTTACGGTCTAAGTCAAATTACTCTTGCTGTAACACTTGTAATAATAGTGATATTTTTTCGAAGTGGACTAATGGGATACCGTGAAATCCATTGGCCTCAGTTATTGAAATTAGGTATAGGCAGGGCAAAGACAGAAAACCATAAAAATAGAAGGAGGTGAGGCAAATTTTTTGTTCTGGCCTGATTAGCCGAGTTTTGTATAAATGTGGGTTTAATCTTTAACTTATAGGAGACTGAAAATGAGAAGGCAAAATGTATTTCTTGTTCTTTCACTCGTAATTGCAATTGCAATGGTAGTTGGACTTTTTGGAAAGACAACAGAAGCAAAAGAGAACACCATTAAAATTGGAGGTACTTATAACCTGACTGGGGCCATGGCATCATTAGACGTTCCGGCATCTAAAGGCTCCAAACTGGCGGTGAAAGAAATCAATGCTGCTGGGGGTATTCTTGGCAAAAAGATTCAATACATTTTGTATGACGGAAAAACTGATCCGGCAACAAATGGCAACATCGCTGTACAGTTGGTTAATGTGGATAAGGTAGTTGCAATTGTGGGCAATACTGACTCCGATTCGGCATTAGCTATTGGCCCTATTGCTCAAAGGGCGGGTATCCCCTATTTGACTGCTGGGGCAACTTCGCCTCTCTTACCTGCGCAGGTAGGCAATTGCATGTTTTTGGAGGCATTTGGTGATAATGTTCAGGCAGCTGCAGGTGCTGAATTTATGTATAATAAATTACACTGTAAGACGGCTTGGTTATTGTGGGATAAAGGAACTGAATATACAACGCTGCTTTCTAAATATTGGAAAGAGGCCTATAAACATTCGGGTGGAAAGATTTCGTTAGAGGACACCTATTCTACAGGAGATGTTGATTTTTCAGCTCAGATCACTCGTCTGAGAAGGCTTAACCCGCAGCCGGAAGGTCTATATGTAGCAGTTCTTCAGGCTTCAGATGGTGGTACTGTCGCGAAACAACTTTATAATGCCGGTATTACTCAACCTATAATTGGCGGAGATGGCTGGGATGGTCCGGAACTTGTTGGAGTTGGTGGTGTTGCCGCCACTGACCATGTTTATTTTACCACACATGCTTTTATGAGCGCGACAAAAGGCACTCCTAGAGTAAAAGCCTTTATGAAAGCTTACAAGAAAGAATATGGTATTGAACCTGAAAGCGCTTTTGCTGCACTTGGCTATGATGCCATTTATTTAATGGCAAACGCTATTGAACGTGCTCATTCGGTCAATCCGGAAGCAATTCGTAAAGCACTATCCGAGACCAAAGGATTTCAGGGCGTTACCGGCACAATTACCTATCCACCCGGAAAACGTGTTCCTCAGAAAACAGTAACTATTATTCACGTCAAAGATGGAAAATATGAATTGGCTGCTGAGGTGATTCCCAAATACATACCGGCACCATAAACCGGATTGCATCTCTTTAAATCTCCTATCCCAGCTCTTCATTATCAAATGTAAGAGCTGGGATAGAGAAATGGTGTCCAGCTGTCGTAATGTCGCATTGTTACCGGCTTATAACAAACGAAATTATGTTCGAGACATTAGGACAAAGTCATTAAAATAACAAGGAAAGGAGCAACTTGAAACGTGGGAAATGAAAACCTTACACTGGCTGAAGTGTATAAATTCTTAAGGTCTAAGGAATGGGTAGATTTAACACATTCTTTCGGACCAGGAATTCCCCATTTTCCTGGCTTTCCTGACGAGCAGCGTGAAATTCTCTATTCTTATGAAGAGGGAGTTGGCACACTCGGGGCTGGGTTTAGAGTTCATCTGTATTCCCATGTAGGTCAGTGGGGCACACATGCAGACCCTCCTGCCCATTTTGTCAAAGGACTGCGTACCTTAGACCAGATAGATGTTAAGGAAATGATACTTGGATTGGTGGTTCTGGATATTCATGAAAAAGCGGAAATAGATCCAGATTACACCGTGACCATGGATGATGTAAGGGCATGGGAAAGTAAGCACGGGCCAATTCCAGAAGAAAGTTTCGTAGCGCTCCGTACTGATTGGTCCAAATTTTGGCCGGATGATCGTGCTATGCAAAATGAAGACGAAAATGGAGTGAAGCACTTTCCTGGTTGGAGTCACGAAGTGTTGCGCTACTTATTTGAGAAACGCAATGTTACTGCTGTGGGTCATGAGACGACGGATACTAACCCTGGGTTAGACTGCTCTAACGGTGATTATTCAATGGAAACGTATGCCTTGGGGACTAACTGTTATCAGATAGAACTGCTCGCTCATTTAGACCAAGTTCCAGAATTTGGGGCAATAATAGTGGCGACATTTCCCAAGCCCAAGGAAGGATCTGGATTTCCTGCGCGCGTCTTTGCCATTTTACCATAAAAAATGACAATATTTTATGCGAAAGATTACAAAATATAACAAATAAATAGATACAGGTGAATATTTATAGCCATTATGTTTTGTGGGGAGGGTATGTGTCGTGGATTATGCATTCACTGAGCGGGTGCGTACGCTCAAACAAGAAGGGGCCTACGCCGTGCTGGCGCGTGCCAAGGCTTTGGAAGCGCAGGGACGTGATATTATCCATCTGGAAATCGGTCAACCCGACTTTCCGACGCCGGCTTTCATTGCGCAGGCCGGCGCTGAGGCCATTGTTGCGGGGCATACCCGCTATACATCGCCGGCCGGCAGCAATGATCTTCGCACCGCCATTGCAGAAACCGCCGGCGAACAACGCGGCTTGACCATCGCTCCGGAGGAAGTGATTGTCGGGCCCGGGGCCAAGCCGGCCATATTCTACGCCGCGATGGCGCTCCTTAATCTCAACGATGAGGTCATTATTCCCAGCCCCGGTTTTCCATCCTATGCATCCATCGTGGAGGTCTGCGGTGGCGTGCCGGTACCCGTTCAGCTGGACAAGAAGGAACTCTACAATTTCGATATGGCCGATTTTGAGAACAAGATCAACGGACGCACGAAATTGATCATCCACAATTCTCCGTCCAATCCGACTGGCGGTGTGAGTCCCACAACCGTGTTGGAGCAAATCGCGAATGCAGCTAGACGTGTGGACGCATGGATCATATCGGATGAAATTTACGGCCGGCTTGTCTATGACGGCGAAGCGCCCAGCATTGCCGCGCTGCCGGGCATGCGTGAGCGCACAATCATCGTTGACGGCTTCTCCAAGACCTATGCCATGACCGGCTGGCGGCTGGGATACGGCATCATGCCGGCGACTTTGGCAGAACGTGTGGGGCTGCTCATCAACCATTCGGTTGGCTGCACCGCTGATTTCACACAGGTCGCTGGCGTGGCGGCGCTGCGCGGTGATCAATCCACCGTTGCGGTCATGCGCGAGTCTTTCAGGGAACGAAGGGACCGCACCGTGGCAGCATTGAATTCAATTCCCGGCGTGCAGTGTGCTATGCCGCATGGTGCATTTTACGTTTTCCCCGATGTCAGCAGTTTCGGGCGTACGTCCAGGGAAATCGCTGACTATCTGCTGGACGTTGCCGACGTGGCACTTTTGGCCGGGTCCGACTTCGGCGCAGGTGGAGAGGGCTATCTCCGTATCTCTTACGCCACAGCGTGGGAACAGATCGAGCAGGCCATTGAACGTATAGGTACCGCCCTGGCAAAACTGTAACTTCGCACAAGCGGAGTCTTCTTTCAACTCTACACTATTCAGGAGGTTATCACAATGGCTCGTAAGAAATCGGTTCTCGACTTCTACAAGATGAAAAAGAACGGTGAGAAGGTCACCTGGATCACCGCTTACGACGCGCCCACGGCCGCATACGCCGAGGCCGCCGGCATGGACATGCTGCTCGTGGGCGATTCAATGGGGATGTGCGTCTATGGGCTGAGCGGCACGCTGCCGGTTACCATGGACATGTGCATTGCGCACACCCAAGCCGTACGCCGTAGTGCACCCAACACCTTTGTTATCGGTGATATGCCGTTTCTATCATATCAGACTACTGCTTCTGACGCCGTCTTCAATGCGGGCCGCTTCCTCAAAGAAGCGGACGCGGATGCCATCAAGTTGGAAGGTGGCGTGCGTGTTGCGGACAAGATCAGAGCCATCACTGAGGCCGGCATGGTCGTTTTCGGCCATATCGGTTTGACGCCGCAGTCGTCGGGCCAATTGGGTGGTTTCAAGGCTCAGGGCTTGACACTGGAATCCGCGAAGCTGACGCTGGCGGATGCGCTGGCTGTGCAGGAGGCAGGTGCCCGGTTTCTGCTGGTTGAGGCGGTCGCCCCTGAGGTGACAAAGATCATCCATGAGCGGCTGGAGATCCCGGTCTACAGCATCGGCGCTGGCCCCTACTGCGATGGGCAACTGCTGATCGTTTCTGATCTGCTGGGTATCTTTGAGGCCTTCACCCCCAAGTTCGTGAAGCGATATGCAAACCTGGGCGAAGAGATGAAAAAGGCATTCGAGGCGTATATCGCGGACGTCCATAATGGTACCTTTCCCGGCCCGGAGCACGTGTATCACATGCTGTCCGGCGAGGAAGACAAGCTGGACGAGCTGTAGAAAAGGGCAGAGAACGTCAGAAAAGGATGAAAGAGAGGACCTTTCGGCTGCAGCAATTCATGGGGATAGATCTGGTGCACTGGATGCTGCGGCCGGCTGGTCCGTCGCTTTGGGTAGACAGCCTGAAGACCCATGAGCCGCAGGGAACCGCTGTTATGTTCCGTTGGGGAATCCTTCTTCTACCCTGACGATGACCGTCTTGTCCGTCACAATGTCCAATTTGTCAATGAGAGAGATAGCCTTGAATACGTTGTGTTCAAGTGCCTCGTGGGTAATCATGACAACGGGCACGGCTCCCCTGGTTTTCCGTCCTTTCTGGATGACCGAAGACACGCTGATTTCGTTGTCTCCGAGAATGCCCGAAATCTTCGAGAGCACGCCGGGGCTATCGAGCGCTGAAAAGCGGAAATAATAAATGCTGTGCAGCTGATCAATGGGACGTACCATAATTTCATGGGAAGATGGTCCTTCCTGTCCCAGCCAGTGACCCCAGCCACTGACGCCCTGCAGGATCTTCCGTGCAACCTCCATGATGTCCGAGACCACGGCGCTGCCGGTAGGACGTCTTCCCGCTCCGAGACCATAGAAGAGGTTCGGTCCGACAAAGTCCCCCTCCAGATAGATGGCGTTGTATGCCTCGTTCACGTTGGCCAGGATATGGTCCTTTGGGATCATGGCGGGATGCACTCTTGCCTCGATCCACCCGTTACCCAGCCTGGCGATGGCCAGGAGCTTGATCTGGTACCCGAAATCTCCCGCGAATTGTATGTCATCCGGGCTGAGCCCTTCGATTCCTTCACGGTAGAGGCTCCGGAAATCCATGGGAACGCCGCTGGCTACGGAGAGGAGAATCGCCAGCTTATGGGCTGCGTCGGTGCCGTTTACATCCAGGGTCGGCGGGTCCTCCGCGAAACCAAGTCTTACGGCCTCCTCCACCGCTTTTTCATACGCAAGACCTTCTCTGGTCATCTTCGTCAGGATATAGTTGGAGGTCCCGTTGAGGATCCCAACCATGGTCTGAATTCGGTTGGCTGCCAGCCCTCCTGCCAGCGCGCCGAGAATAGGTATTCCTCCGCCGACGCTGGCCTCAAAGCCCAGGTGCACTCCCAGCCTGCGGGCGGAACTGTAGATATCCCGGCCGTATTCCGCAAGGAGAGCCTTGTTGGCGGTGACCACGTGCTTTCCTTTCTCCATGGCCATGAGCATGAATTCCCGGGCTTTGTCAAGGCCGCCCACCAGCTCGACGACCATATCAATTGCCGGGTCGTCGATCACGTCCATTGCATCCGTGGTCAGGAGCCCGGGCTCAACAGCCACTCCCCGATCTGATTCAATATCAAGGTCGGCTATTTTCCTGATGACAACGGGCGCCCCCACACGGGCGGCGATGGTTTCGGCATTTTTCAGGAGGAGTTCCACGGCACCGGCGCCGACCGTCCCGAAGCCGATGATTCCCACGTTTATCTGCGCCATATTCTTCTCCCCTAGAAAATCTGCCTGATCCCTCTGATGGCCTGCCGGATGCGGTGCGGATTTTCCACCAGTGCGAAACGGACGCTGTCGTCTCCGTACTGCCCGAAACCGACTCCCGGAGAGACTGCCACCTTGGCCTTTTCAATGAGCATCTTGGAGAATTCAAGCGAGCCCATTTCTCTGAACTGCTCCGGAATCTTCGCCCACACAAACATGGTCCCTTTTGGTTTTCGCACTTTCCAGCCCACGCGCCTCAGTCCGTTTATGAGCACGTCACGCCGTTCCTTATAAATACTCACTATTTCCTTCACGCAATCGTACGGCCCGTTCAGAGCGATAATGGAGGCTATCTGGATGGGTTGAAAAATTCCGTAGTCCAGGTAACTTTTGATTCTTCTCAAGGCGGCCACGATTCTCGCATTTCCCACGCAGAAACCCACCCGCCAGCCGGGCATGGAATAACTCTTGGAGAGCGTGAAGAGTTCCACCCCGATTTCCTTGGCCCCCGGAACCTGGAGAAAGCTCGGGGGCTCATACCCGTCAAAAACCAGGTCGGCATAAGCAAAATCATGAACAACCATAATTTCGTGTTCCGTGCAGAAGTCCACGATCTTTTCAAAAAAGGTCCTGTCCACGACCGCGGTGGTCGGGTTATGGGGGAAGGAAATGATCAACATGCGTGGACTGGGCCACGTCTGTTTGGTCGCTGTGAGCAGATCGTCAAAAAAATCTCTCTCCGGGGCGATGGGGATGCTCCGGAGGTCGCCGCCTGCGATGATAACGGAATACGGATGAATGGGGTACGTTGGGTTGGGAGCGAACACCACGTCTCCCGGACTGAGCGTGGCCAGGGCCAGGTGAGCCAACCCTTCCTTCGCGCCGATGGTGACGATAGCCTCCTCGTCCGGATCCAGAAAGACATCAAACCGGCGCCGGTACCAGTCACAGATGGCATGTCTCAGCTTGGTAATGCCCATGGAAGCGGAATACCGGTGGTTCTGACCCTTCTGGGCTGCTTCCACCAGTTTATCCACGATATGTTTGGGCGTCGGTATGTCGGGATTTCCCATGCCCAGATCGATAATATCCTCCCCGCTTCTCCTGGCCTCCATCTTGATCTTGTTCACGGCCGAAAAGACATAGGGAGGCAGCCGGCTCATTCTCCTGAACTCCTGCATGATCAGTCTCCTTACTTGCCCAGCGCGATGGAATTACCCCCAGGATACGTCCTGAACCGAAGGACTTCCCGGGCACAAAAATGTATTTTTTACCTCACCGGCGGAAAAAAAGCAAAAGATTAGTTGTCATATTTCCAAGGGCGTTTTCCATTCCGGCTCCAGTATCTCCCGCAAGGGCAGGGAAGATGGTCGGGTGAATCCGGGGTCTTCTTTCACGATCTTCTCTGCTTCTTCCCGTGCCGCAATGAAGAGATCGGGATCCCTGAGGACGTCCAGGACACCCCATTCTCCGGTCCCCGCCTGTTTCACCCCCATGATTTCCCCGTGTCCCCGCAGCTCCAGATCTTTTCTCGCGATCTCAAAACCATCGGTCGACCGCGTCAGAACTGCAAGCCGCTGTCTTGCCTGCTCGGTAAGATGTTCCGAAAGCATCAGAAGACACACCCCCTGAACAGGGCCTCGGCCTATCCTCCCGCGCAACTGGTGAAGCTGTGCCAGGCCGAATCTTTCCGGCTGTTCGATGACCATCACTGAGGCGGTGGGAACATGGAGCCCCACCTCAATGACCGTTGTGCTCACGAGAAGATGGATACGGCCGTTTCGAAAATCCTCCATGATTGCATCTTTTTGGGGAGCGGGGAGGCGCCCGTGGATCAATGCAACGCGAAACAGGGGGGAAAAAAGATTTTCCAGTTTCCCCGCCATGTCCACGGCGTCTTTCAGGTCTTCGTCTTCCTCTGCCTCGATAACCGGACAGATTACCAGTGCCTGCTGTCCGGCTTCGAGCCTTTTCCTCAGAAAACGGTACACGGATGTCTTCCTGCTTCTCTCGACCAGGCGCGTTACGACCGGCAAACGGCCTTTCGGGGATTCCCGGATGGTCGAGATATCCATGTCGCCGTAAAGGGTCATACAGAGGGTCCTCGGGATCGGGGTTGCCGACATGGCCAGGACATGGGGACGATTTCCCTTGCTGTCCAGGAGAGCCCTCTGCCTGACGCCGAAACGGTGTTGTTCATCAATGATGGCCAGACCGAGGTGGGAAAAGGTCAAGGAATCCTGGACGAGCGCCTGGGTGCCGATGATGACATTCACCGTGCCTTCACGGATTTCCTCGTAAACCCTTTCCCGTTCCGGTGCCTTCAGGGAACTGGTGAGCAGCGCCGGTGCAAAGCCCATTGTACCGGAGAGCTTCCGAAAGGATGCCCAGTGTTGCCGGGCGAGCACCTGTGTGGGAGCCATCAAGGCAACCTGCTTTTCATTGCGGATCGCAACGTAGGCCGCAACGGCCGCCACAACGGTCTTTCCGCACCCGACGTCTCCCTGAATTAATCTGCTCATGGGGTATCCTGTCCGGAAATCCCGCAGGATGTCCCGCAGCGCATCGCGCTGCCCCTTTGTCAAGGCAAAGGGCAGGCTCGCACGGAGCCGTTTTTCCAGGTCTGCGGGCACGGTAAGCGGTTTCACCGGCCTGCGTTTGCGGGCCGTCTTCCTGAGCGACAGGTTGAGCATGGTCTTGAAGGCAAGGTCGAATCGGAGCCTTTGGTGGCCCTGAGTCTTCATGGCGTTCAGGAGGCGCGCTGAACTCTCTGCGGGAGGCGAGTGCACCTCTCTGAGGGTCTCCACGAGGTCCGGCAGGTTCCGGCATTGTCGAATGGGGGCTGGAAGCGGATCCGGAAGGCAATCCCCATAGAGTCTGAATGCCTCTGATATCAGCAGTTTCGTCGTCCGTTGCGATATTCCGTCAATCGCCGGGTAGACAGGGTTGACCGCGAGGAAGTCCTTCGTTTGTTCCGGGATGCCGGGTATGATCTCCGGGTGGATCATCTGCTTTTGAAGTCCGCTGTCCTGAATCCGGCCGAAGGCAAGAAGTGATGCTCCCTTTCTTGCTATACGCGACAGGTGTGCCTTCCGGTAGTGAAACCAGATGAGGTGCATCCGTCCGGACTGGTCTTCGAGGAGGACCCTGAAAAGACGCTTTCGGCTCCGTGGAAAAAACTCTTCCCGCGCAGACACAATATTGCCGGACACCCATACCCGCTCCTCGTCGGCTGCATCGCCGATGACCACAAGGCGGGTTCTGTCTTCATACCGGGTCGGCAAAAAGTAGAACAAATCCAGAATGTTCTTTATCCCCTTCCCGGCGAGGAGGCCGGCGCGCTTGGAGCCGACACCTTTGAGGGAGGTCAGCGGCTGTCCCAATTCCGGAATCTTTTCAAGGCATTGCCAGGGACATGCAATCATGGAATTTCAATAGCAGACACTTCCCTGCCTGACAAGAAGAAAGTGAAAAGATTTGACAAGCAGAATGATCGAACGATATAATTAATTGCTAATAAAGGCTGGAACCTCAGATCAATCACTCACTATTCCAGGGACCGGAAAATCGATGAAAAAGGATTCAGGGCGCGGCCAATACGCTGAGGCGGGAGTAGATATAGCGGCGGGAAATCGATTTGTTGATCTCATCAGGCCCATCGTCAGCAAGACATTCAAATCAGGAGTAATAACCGATATCGGGGGCTTTGCGGGGGTCCACTCTCTGAATGTCCAGCGCATCAAGAACCCTGTGCTTGTAGCTTCCACGGATGGTGTGGGGACAAAGCTGAAGATCGCCTTCCTGATGGACAAACACGATACTATCGGCATTGATCTGGTCGCCATGTGCGTGAACGATATCATGGTCCAGGGCGCCGCTCCTCTCTTCTTCCTTGATTACATATCAATGGCAAAGCTGGATTTGCGCGTTGCCCAGGAAATTGTGAAGGGTATAGCGGTCGGCTGTCTTGAGGCCGGATGTTCTCTTATCGGCGGCGAAACCGCCGAGATGCCGGGATTTTACGCGGAAGGGGAGTATGATGTTGCCGGCTTCGTCGTAGGCCTGGCGGAAAATGAAGAACTGCTCGACGGCTCGGAAATTGCCGTGGGCCATCAGCTGATCGGCATTGCGTCGAGCGGCCTCCACAGCAATGGATATTCCCTGGTGCGCAAGATCTTTTTCGAAGGGCTGAAAATGTCCGTGAAGGAATATGTGCCTGATTTCGGACGCACCCTTGGAGAAGAGCTTCTGGAACCGACGCGTATCTACGCAAGGGCCATCAACAACCTGAGACGCGATTTTCGGATTCATGGCATTTCTCATATTACCGGCGGAGGACTGACGGATAATTTGCCCAGAATTCTGCCCGGACCCTGCAAGGTCATTATCGATCGTTCTACCTGGAGTGTTCCCCCCGTGTTCGGTTTCCTCCAGAAGGTGGCTCAGATTTCAGACGAAGAGATGTTACGCACCTTCAATAACGGTCTGGGCCTGGTAATGGTCGTCAGCGAAGAGGATACAAGCGAAGTTCTTTTGCGGCTCAAGGCCATGGGCGAAACAGCCTATCACATCGGCAGGATTGAGTCACGGGGGGATGATGAAGAGGCGGTCCAGTTTGTCGGATGAGGCGCTTCTTCACGTGAAAGGGACCCCTGTTCTTGTCAGTGCCTGCCTCCTCGGCGTGCGGTGCAGATACGACGGCGGACACAACCTCTGCCCGGATCTCGCGACGACCCTTGCTTCCGTTCATGTCATTCCTTTCTGCCCGGAACAACTGGGAGGACTCTCCACTCCACGACCTCCTGCGAACATAATCCGTGGGGACGGATCTGATGTTCTGGATGGAGCCGGAAAGGTCATAGACGCAGAAGGACGGGATTTCACCGGGGCATTCAGAAAAGGGGCTTATGAGGCTCTGCGGCTGGCGCGGGTGCTGGGTGCTTCCCTGGCCGTTGTGAAGGACAGGAGTCCGAGCTGCGGATTGATCACACCTCACTGCGAAAAAGAAGGCGGCGGCCCCGGCGTCACGGCCGCTCTTTTCGGACGGGAAGGCATAGAACTCCTTGCACAGGGCCGCGGTGTTCCTTTTTTTCGGGATCGTTTTTTAAAACTCCTGGGGACGGACCATTTCCGGTACCATCCATGAAATGTGTTCTATTTCGACTGAACACGTAAATACCTGAAGCACTCATCCATTGAGAATACCTTGTTTCTTTCATGCTGCATCAAGACTTGCGTGACCGGCTTGATTTAGTGTAATGTGCTAAGACTATTCAGAGCGCGTTTACCTGGAATCGAACGACGCACAGGACGGAGCTGATAAGTGGGAGTATCGAAAAAGATCGCTGACGATGCAGCCGGAGTCTCATTTGCCCGCGACTTAGGAACGTTTGACGCGACCATGATCGGGATCGGGGCGATGATCGGCGCGGGCATTTTCGTCTTGACCGGAATGGCGGCCGGTGAAGCCGGTCCCGCGGCACTCCTTGCTTTCGCTCTCAACGGTGTGGTCACCCTTCTTACCGCACTCTGCTATGCAGAGCTCGCGTCGGCCTATCCAAAGTCCGGGGGAGGATATTCATACATCACGAAGGCATTTCCCGGACCGGCTGGATTCGTCTCGGGATGGATGCTGTGGTTCTGTTACATCATTGCGTGCGCCCTCTACGCTCGAGGATTTGGGAGTTATTTCTGGGAATTCGTGCGACACTATTTTCCTGGAGTCTCGGGGCTTGTATTTCAGGTACTGGGGCACAACGCGCCTGAACTTCTGATGACCACGGTGGTCGGTGTCGTATTCATTTTGATCAATATGCGGGGAACGGCATTGACCGGCAGCGTGGAAAACATTATTACCATGGCCAAGATCGTGATCCTCGGCATATTCATTCTGTATGGACTGAAACAGATATTTCACATGCCGGTTGAAGCGGCGGCAAGCTTCAAGCCTTTTTTCCCAAAGGGTTTCGGAGGCGTTGTCATGGCCATGGGACTTACCTTCATTGCCTTTGAAGGCTACGACCTGATCGCGACCGTCGCCGAAGAGATCAAGAACCCCGAGAAAACTATTCCCAGGGCCACGCTGATCTCGCTTGCGGTAACCATTTCGATTTACCTGCTCGTCCTGCTGGTGTGTATCGGGGCGATCCGGCCGGATTCCGGCACGTCCTGGCAGTTCCTGGGGCGCTACCAGGAAACGGCGATTGCCAAGGCAGCGGAGAATTTCATGCCGTTTTTCGGCGTGGCACTCATTATTTTCGGGGGACTGCTTTCCACCGTATCCGCTTTGAATGCCACGATCCTGGCCTCTTCCCGTGTGGCGTTTTCCATGAGCCGGGACAAAATGCTGCCTCGCTCGATCAGTACGATTCATCCCCATCGGCGGACGCCCCATATCGCCATCGCAGTGACCGGAATAATCGTGCTCGTTATGGCGGTGCTGTTTCCCATTCACGTTATCGGGTCCGCAGCCAGTGTCATGTTTTTGTTGACGTTTATGCTGGTCAACCTTTCCCTCATTGCTCTGCGCCGTAAGTTTCCCGAGCTGAAAGGCGGATTCCGGGTGCCGTTTTATCCCGTTACCCCTATAGCCGCGATTGTACTCAACCTGATCCTGGCCATCGGCCAGTTCGACTTTGACGCGCGGGCCTGGTACATAACCATTGTCTGGATCATCGTAGGGCTTTTCGTCTACTTCGTTTATTTTGAAAAGACAACGGCCGCTGAGATGCCTCAGGTACTCGCCGTCCAACAGCCGAAGAATGAGAGTTCTTATGACTACCGTATCCTGATTCCGTTGCACAACCCGGATAACGTCATCCCGCTGATGAAAATGGCGATACCTCTTGCGAAAGCCCGTAAGGGAGAAATTATCGTTCTCGGAGTGGTTGACATCCCCATCAACCTCCCTCCCCACGAGGGCATGCGATGGATCCATCACAAGACGCCTCTCCTGAAAACGGCCATCCGTTTCGGCAGGGAAGAGGGAGTGGAAACCCGCTCGGCCCTCCGCATTGCGCACCATGTCTATGACGGCATCATCGAGGCAGCGGTGTCGGAGAAGGCCTCTCTGGTCCTCATGGGCTGGAAGGGATATACCACCACCCGCGACCGCATTTTCGGCGAGGTGACCGATAAGACCGTTCGCCAGGTTCCCTGTGATTTGATCACGGTTAAACTCAACGCGGCCCCTTCCATAAAGCGCATTCTGATTCCGACTGCAGGAGGCCCTCACGCCACCCTGGCGGCCGAGTTCGTAGCCCGCTACAGGGAAGCGTACGGGTACGAGGTGAGCTGTTGTTACGTGGTGCCGCCTGACGCGAACGAGTACCAGCGTGAAATGGCGCGGGAATGGATCAGGAAGACCACCCGCATTACCGCGCTGGAGGGAAAGGCCCAGGTGCAGCTGATTGAGGGAAAGAGAATTGCGGAAGCGCTGGTCAGAGCCGGCAAGGAATATGACCTGATCGTCCTGGGGGCATCCAAGGAAGGAATTTTCTCCAGCGTCCTTTTTGGAGAGATCCCGGAAAAGGTCGCCCGGTATTCCCAGACGCCGGTGATGATCGTAAAGCGCTACGAGGGGCCGTTGAAGACGCTCGTGAAAAGGATTATGGGATAAACTGCGGCGGGGGAATGATGCCGTGTCCGTAGGTCAGAAGGAAATATTCGATGCTTTACAAAAACGCCCAGTCTGTCATATTATGAATATCTGAATGCGGAATGGGCTTATCAGCCGGCAATTGAAATTGAACCGTGTCAACTCTGTCAAGTTCACGGCAATGATGTCTCGCGGCGCCGTCACTGTCTGACAGCGTTCGTGGTGAAAGGGGGAATATACATGTTCGGACTTGGACCAACTGAATTAATTATTATTCTTGTCATTGTCCTGCTCATTTTTGGCGCCAAACGGCTTCCCGAGATCGGGAAGGGTGTCGGAGGAGCTGTTCGGGAGTTCAAGAATATCAGGAATGACATCCGGGGGGATTCTGAGCCGGCAAAGCAGGTCGAGAAGAAGGATTCTGAAGAAGAACCGGGCACGCCGAGCATCGAGGCGAAAGTGGCCGGCAAGGTCCTGGAACAGGTACCCGGGGTCAAGAAGGTGATGGATGTGAAGAAAAAGGCCGACAAGATAAAGAAGATCGTCGGATAGGAACCGGACAAAGTGGACAGTGCGAAATGTGAGCTGCCTGATACGACTCACCCTTTCCCGGAAATAGCGAAGATCCTTGAAACCTACGAGAGGATCGCGGTAGTGGGCTGTTCTCCGAAAGCAGTTCGCGACAGCCACAAGGTAGCCCGGTATCTCATGGAAAACGGATATGAAGTGATTCCGGTAAATCCCGGGCAGAAACAAATCCTGGGCAGGACCTGTTACAAATCCCTCAAAGAAATCCCCGATCCCGTGGAGGTGGTGGACATCTTTCTGAACCCGAAGCGGGTTCCTGCCGTGGTGGATGAGGCCATCGAGATAGGGGCAAAAGTGGTGTGGATGCAGTTCGGCATCGTAGATAACGCCAGTGCCCAAAAGGCCAGGGAACACGGCATCCAGGTGGTCATGGACCACTGTATGGCAGAGGACCACCGGAAGATCTCCTCGCAGAAATGAGCCTCGTCACCGTTAACAATCTCTCCTTGTTCCTTTCGGGAAGGAACCTCTTCGACAGCATTGGATTTCAGATCAACCCAGGCGACCGGATTGGTCTCGTGGGAAGGAACGGTTCCGGCAAGACCACGCTGCTCCGGTTGCTCGTGGAAGAAATGTCTCCGGATGACGGGGACATACGGCGGCAAAAAGGCATAACCATTGGGTACCTTCCTCAGGATCTGAAGACGGAGCTTTCCGGCTTGCTGCTCCCGTACGTTCTTGATTCCGTGCCTGGCCGTGGCGCCCTCAACGGGCAACTTGGGCGAGTGGAACAGGCCCTGAATGAGACTTCCGATCCGGCAAAACAGGCGATTCTCGCGGAAAAGCTTGCCGAAGTTCACCAGCATCTCGATCAAATTTCCGTGCGGTTTCCCGCATATGACGCGGAAAAAGTCCTCCTGGGCCTCGGCTTCGCGCAGTCGCAGTTTAATGCCCATATCTCCACCCTGAGCGGGGGATGGAAGATGCGCGCCGCGCTGGCCGCGCTCCTCTACCGCCGGCCGGACGTCCTGCTCCTGGATGAACCGACCAACCACCTGGACATACCGTCTGTCCGCTGGCTGGAAAAGTTTCTGGATGAGTTTCCGGGTGCCATTGTCCTGGTGTCCCATGACAGCGATTTCTTGAATCGCCTGGTGCGCCGCATCATCAGTTTCGGGACCGACGGCATGCGGACCT
>CAZEGG010000040.1:0-15967 GCA_964511755.1 uncultured Desulfobacteraceae bacterium
TGGTGAGCGGGCACCGTCTTTTCAGTGACTTATCAGCGTGGGATAGCTACCCCCTTCGCATTCTCGACTTCGTCGAGCTGCGGGTTCCCTCCCTGATGAGTCACGAAAAGACCAGCCCGGAAACCTCGGAACGGAATCCCGCCGAAGGCGGGACTCCCTGAGTAGCCTCTGTAGTGGGGCCTGATGCTTCCCCCAGATGGGAGACTGCGGATCAGGACCTGTGCGCGATCCGGTAGTAGACATCATACCCCAAAGGAATGATCACCAGCGTCAGGACGGTGGAAACGGCGGCACCGCTGATGAGGGAGACCCCGAGCCCCGCAAAGATGGGATCAGGGAGCATGAAAAAGGCGCCCACAATGACAGCCACAGTGGTCAGGATAACCGGTCTCGCCCTCACTGCCCCCGCTTCTATGACCGCATCCTTGATTCCTTTTCCCTTTTTGAGACTCAGCTCTATGAAGTCGATGAGAAGCACGGAATTTCTGACCATGATACCCGCAAGGGCGATGAACCCGATCATGCTGGTGGCGGTGAAGAATTTCCCGAAAAGGAAATGCCCGGGTATGATTCCGATGAGACTTAAGGGTATGGGTAACATCATGATAATTGGCGTCGCAAAGGAACCGAACCATGCCACGAGAACGAAATACATGACTACCATTGCCCCCATGAAGGCGAGGCCCAGATCCCTGAAAACTACGTAGGTCACTTTCCATTCTCCGCCCCACTTCATGGCGACCCTTTGCGTGTTGCCGGGTTCTCTGGTCCAGTATTGCTCCACCCTGTGTCCGTTGCTCATGATGGATCCGATTCTCTTCCTCATCTTCAGAATGGCGTAGACGGGACTCTCTACGGTCCCCGCCACATCGCCGATGACGTAGACGACCGGCTTCAGGTCCTGGTGGTATATGGGCTTTTCCTTGATTTTCTTCCTCACTTGAACGAGCTCGCTCAATGGGACGGATTTTCCGGTCATGGAGACCAGGTTGATGTTCCTGAGCATGTCCAGTTGCGATTTTTGCTTTTGGGGAGCCTTGAGGATAATGTCCACACTCTCAAGGTCCCTGCCGGTATGCAGGATGCCGGCCTTCATTCCCTTAACGGCCATATAGAGGGTCTTGGAGATCATGTCGGTGGAGACGCCTGTCAAAGCGGCCTTGGCCTTGTCGACGCGGAAATCCAGTTCCTCCATGTTATGCTCAACGAACCAGTCCACGTCCACTACCCCTTTCGTGGTTTCGAAGACTTTCTTGATCTTTGACGCTACGTCGATCCTGCTCGCTTCATCAGGACCGTACACCTCTGCAACAAGCGGAGAGAGAACCGGTGGGCCGGGTGGAACCTCTGCTATCTTGATATTGGCGTCGTATCGTTTTCCGATGGCTTGAATCGGTCCTCTCAGCATCTCTGCAAGGTCATGGCTTTTGAGCCGCCTTTCGGACTTGTCAACGAAATTGACAACAATCTGGGCCACATCGTCGCCCCGCCTTAGATAGTAGTGCCTCACCAGCCCGTTGAAACCGAAAGGAGCGGCTATGCCCGCGTAAATTTCGTAGTTGTCCACGTCCTTGACGCTCGAGAGGTAGGTGCCGATGCCGGTCGCCACGGCGGTGGTCTTTTCAAGGGGAGTGCCCTTCGGCATATCTATGACCACCTGAAGGTCGTTCTTGTTGTCAAAGGGCAGCATTTTCATGATCACTTCCTGTGTTGGGATGAACAGAAACGCCCCCAGAAACAGGAGAACGGCGCCGGCCCCCAGGAGCACCAGACGGTACTTCTTTTCCATGAACGGTGAAAGGGTCCAGTTGTAGAGCCTGTAAAGGCGGGTCTCCCTTAACCATCCCTCCTCATCCTGTGATAACGAAGGGAGAACAACATCATTCAAGCCATCATCTTCATTTTCATTGGCGCTGTGTGTGAGCAACTTGAATGCCAGCCAAGGGGTAATGGTGAAGGCCACGAAGAGCGAGAAGATCATGGCGAGGGATGCCCCCACCGGCATGGGCTTCATGTACGGACCCATCAGTCCACCCACAAATGCCATGGGGAATATGGCCACGATCACGGTTATGGTGGCAAGGATGGTGGGGTTGCCCACTTCACCTACGGCATAAAGGGCCCGGGAAACCAGGTTATCCCTGGAGATTTTGAAGTGCCGGTCCATGTTTTCCACGACAATGATCGCATCATCCACCACAAGTCCCACAACAAAGATGAGGGCGAAGAGGGTAACCCTGTTCAGGGTGTACCCCAGCATGTAGTAAATGAAAAGTGTCAGGGAAAAGGTTACGGGCAGGGCAACAAAGACCACGAGGCCGGCTCTCCACCCCAACCAGAGGGTCATGACGATCATCACCGCCAGGATGGCTCCGATGATGTGCCCCATCAGGGTCTTTACCTTGTCATAGGCCGATTTTCCATAGTTCCGCGTTATGGTGGCATGGACATTGGGAGGAATGACGTATCCTTCGAGGGAATGGATCCTTTTGATTATGGCTTCCGATGTGACCACCGAGTCGCTTCCCTTTCTTTTCGAGATAGTGATGGTGACCGCCTGGTACTTGTTCAAGGTCCGCTTTTCGTTGAAACCGATCATATGATAGGCCTGGGGATCGCCAGGTCCATCATACACTGCTGCGACATCCCTGAGAAAAACGGGTTTGCCTGCGTGCACGCCGACCACCAGGTTCCTCACGTCATCCGCCGTCTGAAAAAATCCGCCCGCCCGAACGTATACGGCTTTCCCCCTGGTGGTGACTTCCCCCGGATCCAGCCCCTTGTTGGAAATCGAGAGCGCCCCGAAGACCTTGAGGAAATCCAGACCGTAGGATCGAAGCTTTTCCAGGTCGGGTTCAACCCTCACCACTCTCTTATAACCGCCGATAATCGATATCTCTGAAACGTCCTTGATGGATTTGATGCCGCTTTTCACCTCGTCGGCGATTCTTCTCAGCATGTAAGGACCATACCTGGGCGACGTGGACCATAATGTCACCGTGATCTGGGGCACACTGTAAATGGACCTGCTCTTGATGATGGGTGGAAGCACTCCCTGGGGCATCCTGTCCATGTTGTAATCGATTTTCGTTTTCAGTCTGACGATGCTCTTTTCCACATCTTCGCCCACCTTGAAGCGCACCGTCACAAGCCCCACGTCGTTCATCGCCGTGCTGTAGACGTACTCAACCCCCGGGATCTCCCACATGAGTTTTTCGAGCGGAGAGGTCACGATCTTTTCAACATCTTTGGCATCAGCACCGGGATACGGAACAAAAATATCCACCATGGGAACGACAATATCCGGATCCTCTTCCTTTGCCGTCAGGAGGATCGACACCACTCCGATAAACAACGACGCAATGATCAGGAGGGGAGTGATCTTGGATCTCAGGAAGATTTTGGCTATGTTCCCGGCAATGCCTCCCCCTGTTGGTTCAGACCCTCCCGCCGGGTCGTTATGGGGACCTGCAACTGTCTCATGGCCTGTAATTTTTGCTTCACCCATGGGCTATTCCTCCAGGAGATCACCGGATTTGAGTTCGCTTGCTTTGTCCACGATGATTTTTTCACCGGGGGTAAGCCCGCTCAATATCTCGATGGTATCCTTGAAGCTCCTGCCGGTCTTGACGATCCTCATTTCGGCCCTGCTATTTTCATCGACGAAGACCAGGGACAGCTCCCCTCTCTCCAGAACAGCGGACCGGGGGACGACCACCGTTTCTTCTGAGCCTTCGCCGAGTTGCACGCTGGCATACATCCCCGGCACCAGGTCCCCGTTGCCTGACAATTTCACCCGGAAGTTTCTCGTGGCAGGATCGATATTCGGGTCCACATCGAGGACAGTGGCGCTGAAGGTCTGGCTTACAGACGGGATTTCAACCGTCGCCTCCTGTCCGGCCTTCACATTTCGGATGACGCTTCCGTTGACATAGGCGTAGATGACGTTCTCGTGGGAGCCGATTTTCAGAACGGGTTGCCCAGGAGCGGCCAGGTTCCCGATATCCATCAGTTTCTGGAGTACCACTCCGTCAAAGGGGGCGCGCAGTTCCGTATAACCCAGATATGTTTTGACCTCATCGAGCATAGCAACGGCCTGCTGCTTTTTGATCCGGACCTGGGTGAGTTTTTCAGCCGCCAGTTTTACATTTTGCTGGGCGAGCTTCACGGCCTCGAGGGCGGCCTTGTATTTTGCCTCCACCTCATCAAATTCCTGTTTGCTCACACTCTCCGTCTTCAGCAGGTTGCTGAACCTGCGGTAGGTTTTTTCGGCCAGGGCATAGCCGGCCTCCGCCTGTTTCAGTTGGGAGGCGGCCATCTTGCGCCCGAGGGCGGCCTGGATCTCTCCGTTCCTGGCCTCTTTGACCGCGCTTTCGGCGTAGTTCTTTTTGTCCACGAGTTCCTTGCTCGTGATGCGGGCGAGGAGATCTCTTTTCTTAAACGTATCTCCGGCCTTCACGTATAGGGCGTCAAGATACCCTGTCACTTTCGGCGTGAGGAGGGCCGTATCGGCGCTGGCAACGGTCCCGGTAAAGCTCCTCACCGTCGGGAGACTCGCTTCCCGAACCAGTTCCGTTTTGACTGTCACTTTCTCGGGGTGCTCGGCTTTTCCTTCTGATCTATCGCCTTCGGAAGAGCAGGCAGCCATACTCATCACCAGGATAACTATCAAGAATCTCAAGAGCTTCATGTGTGTCACCTCCCCTGTGTTCAGTGCAATATCCCGGCTGCGAACAGCAATTTGGCCTTACTCAGAATCAGACTGTATCGGGATTGGTACCTGTCCAGCTGGGCCTTTCTTGCCTCGACCTCTCTATCCAGTAGATCAGTCACCTTCAGGATTCCGGCCTTGAAGCGGTTTTGAGTAATGGTCAGGGCCTCATCGGCAGCTTCCACTCTCTTCCCGGCCGCCTCCAGCTGCTTCTGGGCCGCCAGCACGGAATAGTATCCATCCTTCACATCCGCCTCGACCTCGAGTTTCTTGTCCGAAATCTTGTCGAGCAGTTCCTGGCGCAGGCTTTCCTGTTCCTTTACGCCGTTGTAGTCGGAAAAGCCGTTAAAGAGGTTGATTCTCACCTGAGCGCCCACCGTATAGCCGTTCCCTGAATTTCCCAGGAGCTTGTCGTCATTCCATTGATAGTTGGCAAAGGCTGAAACCTCGGGCAGGTATTTTGACCTGGCTTTCTTTATCTCATATTCGTTCACGCGCAGGTATTCTTCCATGGATTTCAGGTCCTGCCTGTTTTCGAGTCCGAGCCCCAGATAATAATCAAGGTCGGTCTTGAAGGCGTCATCCGGGTTTCCCCACACCACATCAAAATCTCCTTCCATGCCCACAACTCTCTCGAGGAAGCTCTTGCCCACGGCGACACTTTTTTCGGCTTCCCGTATGGCCCCTTCGTTCATCAGCATGTAGGACTGGGCGACCAGCAAGTCGCTCTTGACAATCATTCCGTTGTCGTAGAAATGCCTGCTTGTCTCATAATACTCCTGCGTCCTGTCGTAGGACTTCCGTGTAACGTCCAGGGCCCTTTCAGCCAGCGCAAGCCCATAGAATGCCTTGTTGAGATTGAACAATACCTGCTGCTTCACCCTTTGCAGCGTATATTCGGAAGCCTTTCTCATTTGCCGGGCCTGCTGGATACCGTAGTAGATCTTGCCGTTCATATAAATGGGTTGAATGAGTTCGACCTTGGTTCCATAGTTGACGACCGGGTTCGGATCCGCTATCTGATTCAGGAAATAGTTCATGTCGAACTTTCCCTGCGCTATTTTGGCGAAGGCGGCGTTCCCCGGATCGTCCGTCCTCATACCGGTTTCAACAGCATTGATCTTGGGCAGGTAGCCCCCCCTGGCCCGGTCATACCGGTAAGTGGCCGCATGGAGTCCCTGTTCGTAGGCCTTGATCATCTGATTGTGCTCAAGGGCCAGTTCTTTTGCTTTTGCATAGGTGAGCTCACCGGCATAGGCCGCGTTGGTACAAAAAGACAGGACGAATAGAATGATCAGGTATCTCATTTTTCCCTCTCCATAAAATTTGCTCGTCAATACTTTCCGTGAATGGATGATCCGGGGCGGGATTGCGCATGGATCCCATTTCCTGCTCGGTCCTCCAAAAAAAGAGCCGGCATTGGGGGGACCAATTCCCAAAGCCGGCTCAGGATGCAGGGGTGTACAGCAAAAGGAGGTAATGCCAAGTTTTTACACCCACTGACAAGCATCATAGCAATTCCTGTGCCAAAGACCTTATTTTTTCACCTGACGGGTGAGATCGACACCGAATCTTTTCATCCTGTTCCACACGGTCACCCGAGAGACACCGAGGATGCGCGCCGCCTCGGACTGATTTCCCCCGGCTCTTTTCAGCGCCTCGATAAGCTCTGTCTTTTTTGCCTCGGTGGGATCCACTGCCACTCTCTTGGTATTATCTCCGGGCGCAGGTCCTTCAAAGACAGTGTGAGGAAAGTGATGAGACTCAATGAGGGGGCCATGGCAGGTGACAAAGGCATATTCGAATGCCCCTTTCAGTTCGCGCACGTTGCCCGGCCAGTGGTAGCGGAGGAGGACCGCCATGGCATCATCGCTGATTCCTGTGATATCCTTTCCGCTCTTGAGCCTGATGTGTTCGAAGAATGCCTGTGCCAGGATGGGGATGTCGCTGATCCGTTCCCGCAGCGGCGGCAGGGCAATAGGGATGACATTGATCCTGAAATACAGGTCATTCCTAAACCGGCCCTCCTCCACCAGTGCTTTCAGATCCCGGTTGGTGGCGGTGATAATCCGCACATCCACTGAAATGGGCCGGTTATCACCTACCCGTTCAATGACCTTTTCTTCGAGAACCCGCAGGAGCTTTACCTGGGTAACGAGGGGAAGGTCTCCGATTTCATCCAGGAAAAGATCCCCTCCCTGGGCGGCCTCAAAGCGGCCGGCGCGTCCCCGCACGGCCCCCGTAAACGCCCCTTTTACGTGGCCGAAGAGTTCGCTCTCGAGGAGCGATGCATTCAGGGCGGCGCAGTTGACCTTCACGAAAGGCCTTTTTTTCCTCGGCCCCATATCATGGATTGCCTCGGCCACCAGTTCCTTTCCGGTGCCGCTCTCCCCGAGGATAATCACCGGGGCGTCTGATTGAGCCGCATTTGCGATAAGGTCAAAGACCTGCTCCATGGCTGAAGAGGTCCCCAGGATTCCGTGAAACCCGTCCTCAGCCCGCAATTCCCGGCGAAAGGCCTCTATTTGATGGTCTTTTTGCGTGATTTCAGTGATATCCGTGAGTGTTTCGACGGCCCCTATGACCTGCCCCTTGGTATTTCGCAATAGAGACGCATTTTTCAGTATTTCAAGAGGATCCCCATCCTTCCTCGTCAACATGCATCTCTTTCGTTTGAGATGACCGAGATCGAACAAGCGGCACCAGTGATTTTCATATGCCTCTCCCCGGGCTTTCATGCAGAGATCACATTCGAGGAGCGAACAGGGATTTCCCACAAGCTCGTCAGTTGTGTAGCCTGTCAGCTCCTCCATGGCTTGATTTACGGAAACGATAGTCCCTCCTTTGTCCACAATCATGATACCATCCTGGATGGTGCCCACCACGGTCTTCCAGTAGGTGTTTAAATCCTGTTCAAGCATAAACCCTCCGACTGTTAAAATTGAACATGTGTTAAGATAGGTATTAATACACAAAGCGCAACAGAAAATTCCTCCCTCTTTCGTTTTTACCGCGGGCGAACCCGGAAAGGAAAAGAAAGAGATCCCACTTCAGCATTGAATAATCCTTAATATCGTCAGGTTATCCTCTCGCGTCACGAGGGCTGCATGGCAATAACATGGCGACACCGTGAAACCTCTTCCGGGTTGTGATTGTCTTGGCACGGGGCTTGCTCTGTGTCCTAACTCGAACATTTGTTACGAGGGAATCCATTGAAAGCACATCCGGACGCCGTCATTGACCTGCGGGGAAGCTTTATACCCGTGGCTATGCTGGAAGTCACAACGATCTTCAGTGAGATGAAGGATGGCGGGATAATGGAGATCCTGGTAGGCGATCAGGAAACCAAGACGAACCTGTTTAAAGTACTCAGGGCCTACCCGTATGAATTGCTGCACCTCGATGAAAGCAATTCGGTATTCCTGGTCAAGCTGAAAAAGGAACAGAAGAAGACCGGATGTACCGAAGTGAGGCCCGGAACGAGGCCCGCAGTGGGGAGAGACCCCGGAAAGAAAACCATGTGCCGCTCTCGATGGGGCACGCAAATCGAGGAGGAAGAAAGGATGACGGAAGCAAATCTGAACAGTATTGAAGTGGCAACCACCGTGGATGCGAGGGGCAGCGCATGTCCCGGTCCGCTCCTGGAAGCGAAGAAGGGAATCGGCAAAGTCAAGGTGGGAGAGGTCCTTGAGATTCTTTCCGGTGATGCGGGGACTCGAAACGATATCCCTGCCTGGGCAGGTAAAGTGGGACACGAATATCTTGGCGTCCTGGAAGCGGACGGGTATGACCGGCTCTTTGTAAGAAGAAATAAATAGGTGGAAAATGGCGGCTCAAGAACTCGACGGAAAGATTCTTATTCTGGCCACTGATCATTGTGCCTATCCCGGGGCCAACTCCGTGGGTCAGGCACACATGAGGTATCCCGCGAATACGTATATTTTGAGAGTACCGTCTCCGGTATTGTTCCCTGACCGGTTTTACATGGACTGTTTCAGGAAAGGGGTCGGAGGGATAATTATCATGACGTGCGGGGCGGAATGTCCTTACGAAGGCGCCTACCAGGCCCTGGCCAAGCGGATTGATCGAGTCTATTCCGCCATGAAAGAAAAGGCCGTGGATACCAGGAGGCTCCGCCTGACCGCGATCTGCACCGTGTGCAACAGGGCCTTTCTGAAAGAGGTCAATGATATGAACAATCTGGTCAAGGAACTCGGGCCGCCGTCGCTCAGCTGATCCGGAGGAATGAATGAACAGCAACGAAACCAAGACCTTTGATGCGCTTGTTGTAGGAGGCGGTATTGCCGGGCTTCAGTCGGCCCTTGATCTGGCAGACCAGGGCTATCAGGTAGCGGTTGTGGAGAAGGACGCCTCCATAGGCGGGAAAATGATTCGCCTTTCCAAGGTGTTTCCGACCCTTGATTGTGCGAGCTGCATCACAACCCCCAAAATGGCGGGAGCGGCGCACCATGAAAATATCACCCTTTTTACCTATTGTGATCTGCTGTCCCTGGATCGGAGAGAAGGAGATTTCTTCGCCGCGGTACGGCAGCGGCCGCGGTATGTGGATGCCGCCAAGTGCATCGGCTGCCGGCAGTGCGAATATGGCTGCCCGGTCCATGTTTCGGACGACGAACAGGGAGGCTTTAACGGACGCAAGGCCATTTACATCCCCTTCTCAACCGCCATTCCGCAGATAGCGGTACTGGACGTGGAAAACTGCTCTCTCTGCGGGAAATGCGCCAAAGTCTGCCCGACCGAAGCCGTCGATTATTTCCAGGAGCCGGAAGATTTCACGATCCGCGCGAAAACCGCTATCCTCTCCACAGGATACTCCCTGACGCCTCTCGATCAGAAAAAGGAGTACGGAGAAGGCCGGATCCAGAATGTCATTACGTCCCTCCAGATGGAGAGGCTCCTGGCTCCCCACGGCCCCTATCTGCGGGTCCTGCGGCCTTCGGACGGCAAAGAACCCGAGTCCATAGCATACGTGCAGTGTGCGGGATCACGGGACAAGAGCCTTGGAATTCCTTACTGCTCGCGGGTCTGCTGTATGTACGCCATCAAGCAGGCCATGCTCCTCTCCGGGGCCTTGCCCCTTGCGGACATCACCATATATTACATGGATATCCGGGCCTTCGGGAAGGGCTACGAACAGTTCTTCCAGAACGCCAAGGCCATGGGCGTTCAATTCGTCAAGGCGAAGATCGCAAAGATCGAACAGGGAGAGAACCAGGGGGTCTCGTTGCGTTATGAAAATATGGAAGGCGACGGGGGCGTCATGAATCAGGAACACGATCTGGTGGTGCTCTCTTCGGGTATGGTTCCCGCATGGAATCCCGAGGGACGTTGCGATGTCTCCACTGCATCCGACAGTTTTATCCGGACCATTCAGCCGAAACTCTCTCCCACACTGACAGACATGGAGGGAGTGTTTGTGGCGGGTGTGGCAGCGGGACCAAAAGACATCGTGGATACGATTGCGGAGGCAGGGGCAGCGGCCATGGAGGCCTCCAAATACCTGTCAGGAGCGGCTCAGGCGGAGGAAACGGATGATCCGACGTATGAGGCTGAAATAGAAAAGATAAGTCAGGCGGCATGATCGCTGCTCTCCGTCTTGCGAATCAATCTGGAGAGAGGATAATGGCAGAGGAGAATAAAGACAAAAAGCAGAACACCCAGGGGGAAAGGGTCGGCGTGTATATCTGTCACTGCGGCGGCAATATTTCCGATCATGTGGATGTGGAGGAAGTTCGCCGGCGCGCAGAGGAGATCCCGGGAGTTGCTGTTGCCCGGCGGAACATGTTTATGTGCTCTGACCCCGGTCAGGCCATGATTGCCGAGGATCTGAAAAACGGTGTCGTCAACCGAGTGGTCGTGGCATCGTGTGCCCCGAGCCTTCACGAGACGACCTTCCGAAATGCCATATCCAGGACAGGCGCCAATCCCTACCTGTACGACCACGCCAACATCCGCGAGCAGGTCAGCTGGGTACACGATGGGCCGCCGGCTACGGATAAGGCAACCAAACTCGTCGAAGCGGCAGTGGCAAAAACAGCGCATCTGAGCGAACTCAGCCCCATCAGAGTTCCCGCCAAAAAGCATGTAACCGTGATTGGAGGAGGCCTCGCCGGCATGCGCGCCGCGAGAGACCTTTCCCTCAGAGGACTCGAAGTGGCGCTTGTTGAAAAGTCTCCCTTTCTGGGAGGACAGGCCTCCCAGCTGGATAAGCTTGTTCCTACCGGGGAACAGGCGGGGGATTTGATCAAGCAACTGGCAGATGAGATATTGCATGACGAAAACGTCACCGTATATACGTGTGCGCAGGTGACCGGCTCGGAAGGGTATGTGGGGAACTTCAGGATAGCGGTGGAAAGAAGACCCCCGGAAACGGATGAAGACCTCGAAAAACTGAAGCTTCTCAAGGGCGGCGCAGGGAGAGTGGGCGATTTTTTCCCGTTTGCGGGAGTGTACCCCATGGGCGTGCCCACCCGGCCGCAAGAACTGGACTGGGAAACCGGTTCCATCGTGTTCGCCACCGGTTTCCAGACGTATGCACCGGCGCAGGATGAATACGGGTATGGATCGTTTCCTGAGGTCATCACCCTGCCTCAGCTCATCAGGGCCATGGCGGAGAACCCGTCCTCCGGCGGCAGGCTGCGGATAGATGGGAGGGAGATCAGGAGGGCGGCCTTTTTCCACTGCGTCGGAAGCAGGCAGATCCCGGGGGTCCACGAGCCCGACAAGGATGGAAATCTGAACGAATACTGCTCAAGGGTCTGCTGCAGTGCGGTACTCCAGGCCGCGAGCGAGATCCGGGAGAATTATCCCGAAACTCTTGTGTTGGATTACTATCGGGACATCAGGGCCTATGGGAGGGGCCAAGAGGAGTTCTACGAAAGGGCATCCAAAAACAACGTGGTGTTCATGCGCTTCGAACCCGAATCGCCACCCGTGGTTAGCAGGGTGAATACCACGAATTCCGATTATCCCCTGAAAGTGACGGTGAAGGACACCCTCACCTTTGGGGAGGAATTGGAAGCCGAGGTCGATCTGGTGGTCCTTGCCGTCGGCATGCAGCCCCGGGACATCTCGGGCATGGTGGAGATGATGAAACTCCCCGTGGGCGCGGACCGGTTCCTCCTGGAGGTGCACCCGAAACTGAGACCGGTCGAACTGGCCAATACGGGCATGCTGCTGGCAGGCACCTGTCAGGCACCCATGGATGCGGGCGAGGCCTGCGCGGCTGCCCAGGCCGCTTCGGTCAAGGCTTCCAATCTGTTGACGCGCGGCTATGTGGAGCTTGATCCTTTTGTGGCGGAGGTGGACCTCGAAAGGTGCACCGGGTGCGGCGATTGCGTAAAGGTCTGCCCTCTTGAAGGAACGATCCGGATTGAGGACGGAGAAGTAAAGGGCGAGAAGAGCATAACGGCTCAGGTGAATCCCGCCCTGTGCAACGGCTGCGGCATCTGTGTGGGGGCCTGTCCTGAGGGCGCCTTGAACATCAACGGGTGGACCTTGCAGCAGTATGAAGCCATGGTGGATGCCGTCGTTGGGACAAGACAGCTCTCCATGGAAGGTGAGGGAATATGATGACCGAAAAGAACGGCACGGATAAGGAAGCCCTGAAGCAACTCCGGGAGCAGAGAAAACCTTTCATCGATAAGGCGAAACAGGCCATCAAGGAACAGAACCGCCTGATGAAACAGATAAGGGATCAGCTCGAAAATGGGAGCAGGACCGTGCCGGAAATAGCGAAGGAAACCATGATTCCCACACGGGATGTCATGTGGTTCGTATCGACAATGCGGAAATACGGTATGGTCGCTGAGGGGGCAAAAGAAGGCGACTATTTCAAGTATGAACTGGTGAAAAAAACTAATCCGGATAAACCGGAAATGACAAATGTCAAATGAAATCCAAGTGCCTCAATGACAAAATATATCCCGTCCACCTGTCTGGTACCGGAACAGACCAAAGAGCAACGCGCCGCGGTGTGAACTTCGCTTCCATTTGGTCATTTGATATTTGACATTGATTTGACATTGGGATTTTGGAATTTGACATTTCACGTGATGTCAAAAAAATTCTCTGCCCCTTTTGAGTGCAAATTTGTTCATAAGGCACAGAAAAAGTGGAGTTCAGATTGGAGTCTAAGATGGGCCAGACGATAAATCCGGAACTGATTACGGATCTCGAAGAATTTGGGGTGAAGGACGCCGCCACCTGTTTCAACTGCGGCAACTGCACGGCGGTCTGTTCCTTATCCTCAGAATCCGTACCGTTTCCAAGGAAGGTCATTCGATATCTGCAGGTGGGAGCCAAGGAAAAACTCCTCGAGAGTCCCGAGCCGTGGCTGTGCTACTACTGCGGCGACTGCAGCACCACGTGCCCCCGTCAGGCAAACCCGGGCGAGGTAATGATGGGGCTGAGACGGTACCTGACTTCTCTGTATGATTGGACAGGGATTTCGAGACTCTTCTATGTTTCAAAAGCCTTTGAAATCACCGCCCTTGCTGTCGTTGCCGTCCTGGTCGGCCTGGCGTTTTACCTGTTCCATGGCCCAATGCCGACAGATCGTGTGGCACTGAATGTATTCGCACCGAACCACGTCATAGAGCTCTCCGACCTGGTCATGGCCGCCGTGCTGACATTCTTCCTTATGAGCAACGCGTATCGGATGTTCAAATCGGTCATGGAATCGTCATCGGGGCGGCAGAGCGCTGAACGTTCAGGTCCGCAAAAGGGCAAGGGACTCCTCCTCAAAGGCGTTCCTCTCGGAATATATGCCCGCGAAGGGAAGGAATTCATCCTCCAGTTTCTCACACAGCGCAAATTTTCAAGCTGCGAACGGCCCGGGAAGCGCCTCCTGTGGATCAATCATCTGTTGGCTATGAGCGGATATTCTCTGATGTTCCTCCTGGTGGTCGCCGGTATTCGCTGGTTCCAGCGAGATGAGATCTATTCCTTCTGGAACCCCATTCGGCTCCTGGGCTACTATGCCACCTTCGGGATCCTGTATGCGGTGACCTATGCGATCGCGGGCAGGGTGAAAAAGTCCAGAAGCATGTGGGAGTTTTCTCATGCCACCGACTGGGTGTTCCTGATTCTCTTGTGGCTCACCGCCTTTTCGGGTATACTCATACATCTGGGGCGACTTCTTAACCTCCCCATGACCACCTATTATGTATACGTCGCTCACCTGATGATCGCCGTCCCCATGCTGGTACTCGAAGTCCCGTTCGCCAAATGGTCGCATCAACTGTACCGGCCGCTCATGCTCTACCTGATGAAGGTGAAGGCAAAGGCTGCCGAGATGGGGTGATGCTGCCGCGAAAAATTCCTGTGCGCATACCCAATGAAAGGAGAACACCATGACCGAAAAACAAGAAAAAGTGATCTACATCGCCACACACGCCGGGGAAGACCCGGAACGTGCGTCCCTTCCCTTTGTCCTTGCCAACGCCGCCCTGGCCATGGACATTCCTGCTACCGTGGCACTCCAGGCCGCAGGAGTCTTCCTGGCCAAGAAAGGGTACTTGGAGCATGTGTTTGCGGCAGGCCTGCCTCCCCTCAAGGAATTGGTTGAAAGTTTCATGGAACTGGGCGGCAAGCTCTGGGTCTGTTCGCCCTGTATCAAAGAAAGACAGATCGAGGAAGACGATCTGATTCCGGGAGCCGAGATCATGGCTGCTGCAACGCTGACTCAGGGACTGCTCGATGCGACCCAGGCACTCGTTTACTAGGAAGGATTTCTTCTCCCTGTTTTCCGGGGCCAATGCGGATTGCCTCTTTTAAACTGATATGATGAGGTGTTAAGATGTCGCCGGCACATACAGCAAAGTCTACCAAACGTATCTTGGACCTGGTGAAACTGAGGGAAAGAGGCGCAACCGTTACCTGCACCCAGACCTTCGACGTTATTCCGGTCGAATTTCACCATCGGAAAAGCCATTTCGCGGCCCATGTTTTCCTCTGCAATTTCGAAGGAGAGATAGACGGGGAGAAGTATTCATTCAGAAAATGCTACGCCAGAGGGTGTCCGCACAACCTCTGCCCCCACGTATCCCAGGCAGTGATGATTGCAAACCGGTACCTTCAGCGGGATTATATTCGCCTCAGGAAGGCCGGCATCGAGATGGAGGAGCGGCTCTTCACTCTGGAAGATATGCTGGTGAAATTTGACGGGTACCGGGAAGAGCACGATCCCACGTTGACCATAGACGATTACATCCATATGGCCGAAGAGGGTACCGCGGTATCGGTCGATATCGCCCTTGAATATGTTCCCGCAGTCGAACACTTTGCGAATTATCAGAATTCGCAGACGTTTCTGACTGCCGATTTTGCCGTGGAGAGCCTGGAAAAAAGACACAGTTTGCAGCGGTCATTTGCCTGTTACCGCACTGATCGTGAAGAGGAAGAAAGGGATCTCCAGGTGGCGGTGGCCAATGCGCGGCTGGAGGAGCTTTACAGCGGGTTCGACACGGCCTCGATCACCTACGAAAAGAGGTTTTTCGGGTAGCGTTCGGAGCATCCGGTGCTGTTCGCGGAGACATGATCCCTTTTGTCTTTCTTAAAGCATTCTCACAAGCATTCCTCCTGAAGGTCCGTATCTCCTGGACAATCGGATAATTATGTTATATTGATTGAGGCGTGTGGAAAGTCATCTCAACTCTGCGCACACGCTTTTCCTCGCATGGCGAAATAATTGTATCCCAGGGACTCATTTGATGGAAAAAACGGATTACGATGTTGTGATTATCGGGGGCGGCCCGGCAGGCCTCGCGGCGGGCCTTTTTGCTGCCCGGGCAAGGCTGAACGTGGTACTGCTGGAGAGGCTGATGCCGGGAGGACAGCTCGCCACCACGGATTGGATAGAGAATTATCCCGGCTTCCCAGAGGGGCTGAGCGGGCCCGACCTGGTCATGAAAATGACCGAGCAGGCCAAACGCTTTAATATTCCCATCGAATCAAAGGAAGTCCAGTCCATGGATCTGTCCGGGCCCATCAAGAAAATCGGCCTTGACGATGGGTCCATTACCGCCAAGGCCGTTATCATCGCGACGGGCGCCTCACCGAAAAAACTGGGTGTTCCGGGAGAAGATCAGTTTTACGGAAAAGGGGTGTCTTTCTGCGGCACGTGTGACGCGCCGTTTTACCGGGACCTGGTAGTGGCCGCCGTGGGCGGTGGCGATACCGCGGTCAAGAGGAACGAGTGGGGCTTTATCGTCACCGATCAGCATTGCGGGACGT
>CAZEGG010000041.1:0-15904 GCA_964511755.1 uncultured Desulfobacteraceae bacterium
ACCCTTTCTCCTTCCCCGGCAAGTGCGGTCATGAGTGCGGCTTCGACGCTTTCCATAAGCTGGGTAATCCGGTCCCAGTTTATGGCGGATTCAAGAGTGTCAACGCAATACCCCTTCTCCCAGAGCGAATTCCTGAGATACGGGGCATGGAAGCGATTCTCCATCCACTTGCGGCCCAGCATCGTGCCGGCAGGGACCCCCTTTTCCGCCCGGAGAACGCGTGCGGCCTCCTTCAACGCCGTCTGGTGCAGCTTTCTGGCAGAGCTTATCCCCATGGTGACCATACATTTCCCCGTTGCTGCGCCTCGGAATGCGAGCCACCTTTCCAGAAGGTGGACAGTTCTTCGGTGTCCTGCGAGAGCAAGGTGCGTCTCGGTCTCTGATGCATTGCTGAGCCGCAGCATGGAAAGGGGGACTCCTGTCTGAACAATCCGTCTGAGAGCCCGGCAGCCGCTTTCCCAGCGGGGAAAGAAGTATACACGGAAGCTCTCTTTTGGGGGCATGGAGCTTACCCGCATTTTGACTTCCGTGAGAATGCCGAACCGTCCCTCCGAGCCCAGGACCCATTCGCGAAGGTCCGGTCCTGCCGCAGAGGCGGGGAAGTCATGAATTTTCAGAGGCCCGGACGGCGTTTCCATGGTCCCTCCGGCGAACAGACGTTCAATCCTTCCGTACCCGAGGGACTGCTGCCCGCTGGAACGGGTGGCTATCCATCCGCCCAGGGTGGAAAATTCAAATGATTGGGGGTAATGCCCAAGCGTGTAACCATGGGCCCGGAGCTGGGATTCCACGTCAGGCCCCGACGCGCCTGCTCCGAACGCGGCGATATGGCTTTCGTGATCGAGATCAAGGAGTTTGTTCATTCGGCTCATATCAACGGTGAGAATGGGCCGGTCCATACCCTTTGGATTGATATGTCCCACCACGCTGGTTCCTCCGCCGTACGGGATGACGGCTGCGTGCTGCTCCTTCGCATATGCGAGGAGGGCACGGACCTGAGCCGAGCTTGCGGGGTACGCGACCCCGTCGGGGAAAATGCCGATGTTTCCGCTGCGAAGCGCCAGCCAGTCGGGAAGACTCTGGCCTCGAGCGTGGCGGACGCGATCGTCCGCGCTTCTGACGACCAGAAGGTGATCGGGAAGGCGGGAAGGCGGGACCTGATCCATCACTTCGGCAAGAGACGCATCAGGCAAGAGAGAAGGCTTTCCCAGCCTATTCTCCAGAAAAATTAGCGCATCAGCAGGCAGAGGGAACGAAACGGCCTCATCTCCCCAGCCGTTCCATCGTCTCATGGTCTTCTCTCCACACGTATTGCGTGAAGATTAAAACTTGTCGGTGTCCTTAAAGAAATCGCTGATATAGGAGATTTTGCCGTTTTCGAACTGCAGGATCGTGACCCCTTCATTTTCATATGCGTCACCTTTTCGATTTGCTCCCTTGTTTGTCCAATGCACGGCTGCCCGGTCTTTTTCAATGATGGTCATGAGGACACGAAAGGTCAGTTCAGGATACTGGCGGAAGAGAAGGCCGAAGAATCGCAGGACGCGCTTCTTTCCCATAAGGGGCTGCGTCTTGGGAAAAAAGAATTCGGCGGTTTCCGTGAACAGGCCTTCCATTTCGTGGAGATCATGTCTGTTCGCGGTGTCAAAAAAAACCTTGATGGTCTTCTCGGGATCCATGACAGGCCTCCGATCACGAGCCGGAAGGTTCATTACCCGGCATCACACTTCCTTCAAAAGGGGAAGTCCTTTTCCCAGAACATCGAGTATTTCGTCGATCTGGA
Organism: uncultured Desulfobacteraceae bacterium; assembly: GCA_964511755.1. GTDB lineage: Bacteria > Desulfobacterota > DSM-4660 > Desulfatiglandales > Desulfatiglandaceae > B46-G9. Next base: position 1,784 of record CAZEGG010000041.1, read on the forward strand.
CCGTGGTGAGAAGGCCCTGTTCCAGCAGTATCCTTCCAATGAGCCTGTGTTCACCTTTCTCCATATCCTCAATAACCTGGGTTTTGAGGGCCTCTATCAGGTGATCAGGGTTGACATAGCCCTTTTCAACCGCAATGAGACCGAAACGTTTTTCAAGGTGTTCACTTTCCATGCTGTTTCTCCCCGATTTGCTCTTCCGGATCGCAGAAAACCTCATCAGCTGGCAGCAGGCTGTTGTCTGCAACCGCCGATTGTACACACTGTACGACATTTAACGAAAAATAACAATGGATGTAACGGTTTTCATATTCCTTGCCCAAATTCATTTATGTTCATTGCGGTGAGAAGTCGAAGGAGCCTCCGGGCCGCCGGCAGGCGATGAGGAACGACAACAGATGCGTTCAGGTTTACACACCGGAGGGAGGATTCGCTGAGGATGTACAGCTTCTGTCCTGCGAGACCCGGTCCTCGTGAAGACACGATATCGTGCCGGTGAATCAGGCGCGGCGGCATGGAACGGTGTCATTGGTCACGGAGAGGACCTAAAGGACCACGTTTGGGACTTCCATTTCTGCCCTGCCGAAGGCCTTGAGAAACGCCTTGACTACCTTCGGATCGAATTCCTTCCCTGCTCCATTTGCTATGACATCCTTTGCTTCGAAGGGTGACATGGCCTTCCTGTACGGCCGGTCGCTTGTCAGAGAATCATACACATCCGCCACGCTCAGGATTCGTGCCTCGAGCGGAATGTCTTCGCCGAGGGCGTCGTTGTAGCCCGTTCCGTCGTACTTTTCATGGTGGGCAAGGATAATGGGAAGGATACGGGCCAAAGGGCCTTCCAGCGGGTGGAGAATTTCACCGCTTTTTGTGACGTGTCGTTTCATATCCTCGTATTCCTTCTGAGTCAGGTTGGCGGCCTTGTAAAGAAGTTTCCTGCTTATTTCCAGTTTTCCGATATCGTGGAGCAGCGCTGCAGAGCGGATATCCTCAATACGTTCTGTCTTGAATCCGAGGTATGCAGCGATTTTTGCTGCATAGACGGAGACGCGGTAGCAGTGGTTTTCCGTGTATTGGTCGTTCGAGATAAAACGCCGCAAGATGACCAGAATCCCCTGGTAGGCTTCCCGGAGTTCAGTGACCTTCTTCTTGTCCCGTTCATAGAGGGAACCCATGGCATACGCAGTAATCATGAGGATTCCACCCCAAGCCATAATCTCGTACCATCTGGCGTTTATGAGGGGAGTGTTTTTTGCCTCGGTAAGCCATGATGGGTTGTAATGGATGGCAATCCCGACCAGAAGAACGCTGGCAAAGGCCGTAAATGTGGCGTGGCGGCGACCGTAAAAGTATGCTGAAAACAGCGTCGGCAGGGTATAGAGTCCCAACAGCATCCGCTGCGAGGCAAGGAGGTAATTCATAGCCCCCACGATGGCGATCATGGAGAGAATCAACCACAACTCTTTGTTGACCTCCAGGACTTGTTCGATCAACTTTTCCTTGTATCCATGTTTGTGTACCGATTCCTGGGCCGAGTTCATTGCCAATGGGTCCTCTTCTCCCACTTCCCGTGAAAGCTCGGAAGGACTCGCATGCCCTGGTTCATCTCTCTCAACGGTTTTGTCGGTCTGCGGTTTCCTGGGCACATAACTCGCGGAAGCACCAAGCATTTGGAGTTTTGAAGCAAACTTTTCTCCAATCTTCTCATTGGTCTTCCTGCTCAGGACGAGAGGAGTCTTTTTGATCAGGTCATCCAGTTTGTCCCCGGGGACATTCCTGGCGTAGCGCGCAAGAAACACCTTGACCTTTTCTTCCACTTGAGGGTTGGGTATGGCGTTGAGGATAAGCATTCCATTCATCTGGTCGGACATTTGATCCCTCCCTGGACCTTCATCCGCTTGCCGGACACGGTTTGAGCAAACAAGATACTGTATCGGCGGTGTTTTAAAGCAACTCCCTTTATTTCTTCATGAAATAGATGTAACGCAGAATGTTGATCGACAGGGGAAGGAAAAAACTTTAGGCATTAATTGGAAAATTTCCTCCCGATTCTTAAATCTTTCACAAAAAACCGGATTTTCTGCTTTTTCAAGAAATCGCTTGCATTGCGTGAGGGTGATTTTTAATATAGAAGAAAAACGAAAAGCTGATCCGTAAGGGTGCGATCACGGATGCCCTTGAAGCTCTCAGGGCAAGAGAGGGGAGGGGGTATTTTTGGCCTTCCCCGGAGGCATGTGAGGAGGTTTTACCATGACCGAACTGATCATCTGGAAAAACAAAGAGATAGACAAAATGAGAAGAGATGTGGAGCATCTCTTTGATCGGATGTGGATGGAGTTTGGTTCCACACTCTCCTCCGGCGTAACAACACTGGGACCTTCCCTTGACATTTTTGAGACGGAAGAAACCGTGATTGTGCGGGTGGAACTGCCGGGGGTGGATCCCGAAGATGTGCAGATTTCTGTCACTGACCGGACATTGCGGTTGAGCGGCGAGAAGAAGGCGGAGACCGTCAGAAAGAACGCCCGCTTCCATCACGTGGAGCGTCATTTCGGGTCCTTTTCACGGACGGTGCAACTCCCCTGTGCGGTGGAGGTGGAAGAGATCGAAGCAACTTTTAAGAAAGGGGTCCTGATGATCGTGATGGCGAAGTGCAGGGAAAGGACTAAGCGAGGCGTACGGCTGAAAATAACGTAAGCGGTTCCGATGGCGGCCTTGAGTGGAAATGATCAGGGTGTGCCGGATAGCGGGCACCCGTGTCTATGTTGAAGCAGTTCCCGATTGACTGGAGATAGGAAACGGAACAGAGGAGGGATTGAATGCCTACGAAAAAGAAGAATGATGGTGTAACAGTGGAGCAGCTCAGATGGCGGCTGGACCCCGCAACACTTCCCTTTGAAACGACAAAGGATCTTGAACCGTTGAAGGAAATAGTGGGGCAGGAGAGAGGCGTGGAAGCCTTCCGCTTCGGAATGGGCATGAACAAATCAGGGTATAACGTGTTCGTGACGGGGGCGACGGGAAGCGGCCGCATGTCAACGGTTAAGAAACTGCTGAAGGAATTGACGAAGAATTCAAAAGTCCCCGATGATCTCTGTTATGTGAACAACTTCAAGAATCCTGAAGCGCCGATACTGTTGAAGCTGAAGGGGGGGGCCGGTACAGCCTTCAAGCAGGATGTCCATGATCTTGTTGAAAAACTCAAGAAAGACATTCCGCAGCTTTTTGAGAGTCAGGAGTACATAAACCTCAAAAAGGAGATCATGGAAACCTATGAGGCCAAAGGAAAGAGTTTTTTCAAGGGGCTGGACCAGAAGGTCAAGGAGGAAGGTTTTACGCTGGTGGATATCCAGATGGGTCAATATAAGCGACCGGAAGTGATGCCGATTGTTGACGGAAAACCCGTGACCATCGATCAGGTGGAAGAGATGGTTGAACGAGGGCGGTATCCGAAAGATGAATTCGAGGAAATGCGGGAAAAACAGGCGAAACTCCGGGGCCAGATTGACCAGATCTTCCTGGAACTGCGAGATCTCCAGAAAGAGGTGCAGGAAAAAATCGAAAAGATGGACCGGGTTACGTTCATGAAAAATGCCTCTGAAATGGCGGGTTCGCTGGGGAAGAAATACAAAGAAAAAACCATCAGGCAGTATGTTGAAGCTCTGCTGGATGATATGGCGGACAATCTGCAGATTTTCAGGCCACAGCAACAGCCCTCCATACCCGGCATTCCTTCCCTCCTGCCCCAGGGCGATCTTTTTCAACCGTACCAGGTGAACCTCCTCGTTGACAACAGTGAGCAGAAGGGAGCTCCGGTGATAGTAGAGGCGTACCCCACCTATCGGAACCTCTTCGGGAGCATCGAACGGGTCGTTGACCGGAGCGGCGTGTGGCGGACCGATTTCAGCAAGATCAAGGCCGGATCTTTCATGAAGGCAAATGGAGGGTACCTGGTCTTCAACCTCATGGATGCAGTGGTGGAGCCGGGCGTCTGGCAGGCACTTAAGAGGGCGCTCAAGTCCGAAAAACTCGAAATCCAGACCTATGACCCCTTTTACCTCTTTACCACCTCGGGTCTGAAGCCCGAACCCATCGATCTGAACGTGAAGGTTGTCATTATTTCGGATCTGTATCTCTATCATATGCTCCTGTACTATGACGAAGATGTGAAGAAAATATTCAAGGTAAGGGCGGACTTCGACAGCTCCATGGACAAGACCGAGGAGTCTATCCAGCAATTTACCCGGTTCATCCGAATGAAATGCGATGATGAAGACCTGAGGCCGTTTGACCGTGCCGCGGTGGCCTCTCTGGTGGAAGAAGCCGTTCGAATGACCGGACGACAAGAGAAAATATCCACCAGTTTTCCCGCCATAACCGATCTTCTTCGGGAAGCGGATTTCTGGGCCGGAGAGAAGAAACAGGAGGTTGTTCAGGAAGAGCATGTGCAGAAAGCCATTGAAGCCAGGATTTACCGCTCCAACCTGATCGAGCAGCATCTGCAGGAGATGATCGATCGGGGGACGCTTATGATCGATGTATCCGGATCGGCGGTTGGACAGGTGAACGGCCTTGCGGTCTATAATCTGGGAGACTACATGTTCGGAAAGCCAAGCCGGATCACGGTTTCCACATCCATGGGCCGCGCAGGCATTATCAATATCGAGCGCGAAGCGGATCTTTCCGGAAGCACACATAATAAAGGCGTCCTGATCTTGGGCGGCTATCTCAGGAAGAAATATGCCCAGGACAAACCCCTCACCGTGAGTGCGAGCATCGCCTTTGAACAATCATACAGCGGGGTGGACGGGGACAGTGCGTCGAGTACGGAAATATATGCGCTCCTTTCCAGCCTTTCGGGCGTGCCCATCAAACAGAATATCGCAGTAACAGGATCAGTCAATCAGAAAGGCGAGGTGCAGCCCATCGGTGGAGTGAACCAGAAGATCGAGGGGTTTTTCGACTGCTGCAAGAAGAAAGGATACACCGGGGACCAGGGAGTCATGATCCCCGAATCCAACATCAAGGATCTCATGCTCAGGAAGGATGTGGTGGAGGCGGTGGGCAAGGGAGCATTTCATATCCACGCCGTCCGGACCATCGATGAGGGCATTGAGATTCTTACCGGAAAAAAGGCGGGTGAAAAGAAGACCGATGGGACGTATCCAAAAGGCACCATCAATGAACTCGTCGACACCAAACTCAAAGAGCTGGCGGAAGGCCTGAAGGGCTTCGCTGAAAAAGAGGAAAAGGAGGGAAGCAAAAGAACCCGCGGGAAAAAGCAGGGCGGCGGGAAGAAGAAATAGAGCTTTCCATGGGAGATCCTGCCATTTCCGGATCTGTCGGAGAAAAGATCGCGTGGGCTCAGGTTGTCCTTGAGAAAGGTGAAGAATCCTGGATCCATCATGCTGATGTCAAGGGACTCTTGGAGAATCTCCGGCAGGCCCTCGAGAGGTCAAGAGCAGGGAGGGAGGCTGCAGGTCTCACCCAAATCTGCAGAACCTGCGAAGAAGTGGAGGGAGGATCCTGTTGCGGGGCGGGAATCGAGAACCGCTACGACGGATACATCCTGCTCATCAACCTGGCCCTGGGTGTTCAGCTGCCCGCAAAAAGATGGGAGCAGAAGAGCTGTTTTTTCCTTTCAGCGGACGGATGTTGTCTGAAGGCCCGCCACGTCATCTGCATCAACTACTTGTGCAAGAATATCGAGGATCATGTGGATCCGAGAAGACTGGCACGGCTCCGCGAGCTGGAGGGCGAAGAAGTCGAGCTACTGTTCCGCCTGCACGAGCAAATCAAGAAGGCCTTGAGACATCCGGAAGCGACAGCGTCTGTGACACGGCGATGAATAAAAGGCTGAAAGAAACCCTCCTCAGCGTAGCACGTTTTTATGATCAGAAAAAAGTCGGCGATGTGGGAGCTCTTGGATTCAGGAGGTCCAGCGATCTGGCCCTCCTGGCCGGCTGTTTCCAGGGCCTGTTGCGGGAAAACTTGCTCCTTCCCAATAATCGATCCCGTTTCCTGGATCTGGGCTGTGCCGACGGCCGCGTAAACATCCTTTTCAGCTATATGGTTCGAACCTCGGTTGGGGTGGAACTGGACCCCTGGACCCTCGACGAATACCCTCCCTTGAAGGCCGCACTGGAACATGATCTGCAAACGGCCCGACTCATTCCCCCGCCGAAAAACATCCATCTTTTCGCGGGAGACTCCACAGACCCGCGCGTTCACCGGCAGATCGAGGTCGATACAGGCCTGGCTTTTGAGGACTTCGACATCTTTTATACCTACCTCATTATGCATCAGGAATTTGCGGCAATGATAGCGGAACGTGCAGCAAAAGGGGCCTGTTTCCTCGTCTATGGACTGGACAGGATCATGCCCCGGTATGAGGGGCTGCGGCTGCGGGAAGACTTGAGCCCAATGAACGGGATTCTGGGCATCTATGAGAAAGTGTAACGGGACGGTACCGCGAGGCTCAGGTACCGATCTCCCTCACTGAACATAAGGCGTTTGGCTACCATCTCGTCGAGGAAGGGCAGGAGTCTGTCTTCCCGGAGATCGGAGGAGTCAGCCAGGATCTCCCGGATTGAACGGTGGCTCTGGCAAAAGAGATATATTTTCCTGGAAGTGCCTGCCAGCCTGTGGATCATGGAATCCCGCCCCGGACGCCGCTGCCGTATGATCATGAAATTCCTCCCATCCAGATACGACAGGATGGGGCCGCTTCTGGGAGCCCTCCGCAACCCCTCGTACGTCTCCCGCCACTCCCGGACTTTTGCCTCCACCGGTTTCCAGATCCGTCGCTGATAGCGTTTTTGTCCGGAATATTCCCGGATCATGAGTTTGAGGCCGCGGTGGATTTCAGGAGGAAACAGGTGCAGGTACAAGTGGTGGTTCCCTCTTGTGCGGATGCCGTATGTCTCAGGGTTTCCGGATACCGGGCTCGCATAGCCGAGCCAGAACGGGATCGGCCTCAACGGCCGGAAAGAAAAGACAAAGTCCAGGGTCTCCATGGTTTCGGAGACGTCGGTTTCATCGCTTGACGGGAAGTGCATGATCAGATTTCCGGCGAGATCCGGCAAGCCCTGAATTTCACAGTCTCTCATGATCTGGAGGTTTGTCATGGCGGTCGTTCCCTTGTTCAGCTTCCTGAGGAGCGATGTGCTCAAAGCCTCCACACCCACCTGGACCGTCTCGGCACCCGCAGCTCCCATGGCGGCCAGAACACGGCGGGGAGTTGTGGCGCGAATCTCAGCAAAAAAGCGAAGCTCTTTTTCCAGGGAGGCCAAGTTCCGAAATGTCTCTTCCAGGCCTTTGGCCGGCAGGAGGTTGTCCGTGAAACATATGGACAGACCCCGGTGTTTTTCGGACAGGCCGTCCACCTCGGAGATGACGCGGGAAGGTGTCTTGGCGCGGTATCCTTTCCACTGGAGATTCAGGTTGCAAAAGGCGCAGCCGGAACGCTTGCCTGCGGGAGACTCTTTCCTCCACCAACAGCCGCGGGAAATTTCAACCGGGATGTGCGGGAAAAAGCGCTTTTCCGGTGGAAACGCGGATACGGTCTGGAAATAATCATCATAAACCGGAGTGGGCAACTCGTCCAGCCGGGTCACCTGCTGAGTTGTATCCGCGGATTCCCGAGCAGAAGAACGTGCAAGGACTCCGGAGAAGGGAGGCTGATCCGTTATCGAAAGGTCTTGGCTCAGGGCACCGGCCAGGTGTGCGAGGGGCAATTCTCCCTCCCCCTGCACGACAAAATCGATTTCCGGGAAGACTTGGAGAAGAGACCTTCCCATCTCTCCGGCGCAGGAAGATCCTCCGATGACAATTTTCGTTCCGGGTGCCCGGACCTTGATTTCACGGATGAAATACAGGCTGCTCGTGAGCTGGCCGAAGCAAATGGAAAAGCCGGTCAGCAGGTGATTGCGCCAGCTGATGCTGTTGAGAAAGCGTCCGGACACCTGCTCAACCTGCCGGCAGAGCCAATGAAAATCCCGCCCGGGAGGATAAAGTGACCGGATGGAAGGCCTGCGCCACCAGAATGCTTCCAGGGAATCGGATCGTTCGGGATAGAGAAGCGCTGCATAGACGGATTCCGCCAGCCAGCTTCTCTCGGAGATCTCACGGTACAGCCGATAGCCCAGGAATTCGGCAATGTTCAGGTACAGATGATGGGCGTGGATCGAAAGGGATGGAAGTCTTTGTTGGAGAAATGCCTTCAGTGATCCGAGCTGAATAGAGGGCCGGTTAAAGAGCGGCCAGGGGGTTGAAACCAGGGCAATTGTACGATTGTTCCCCAGTTTCAACACCTCCTTCAAAAGTCGTCAGTCAAGAGCTGTCGCTACCTGCTGAGGCAGAAGGCCATTTCTTCTGTTCCGAGTCTTCCGGGCTGGTCTTTTCAGTGACTTATCAGCGTGGGATAGCTACCCCCTCCGCATTCTCGACTTCGTCGAGCTGCGGGTTCCCCCGCTGATAAGTCACGAAAAAACGGCGCCCTCTCGCCAGTCACTTCAGAAAAGGCCTTCTGCCTCAGGGCCTATGTGCGGGTGACCCAATGCCTCCAATCCGCGGGAGGAGCGTCAGTTGGCCTTTGCTTCCTCAAACCCACGGTCAAATGCGGCGAGGTTTGATTCCAGGAAGGCCTTCTTGGTTGAGGTGGAGATGGTCCTCTTCATGTCCTCCGCGGTAATGGTGATCGTTCCCGAGCCGATGAGTGCCCCCAGCATGACCATGTTGAGAGCGAGGGGATTTCCCACTTCTTCGGCAATGGCGTCTCCATCCAGGGCAATCACCCTTTTCGCCTTTTTCCGGATCAATGCGAGCATGTCGTCCACTTCAGGATAGGCGCCCTGACCCACAGCTACGGTAAACGGAGGGAGGGGATGCACGTTGGTGATGATCACGGAGGATTTGTTACATTTTCCAAGCGCGCGCAGGGTCTCGACCGGTTCAAAGCCGATGAGAACGTCCGCCTCTCCAGGGGAGACTATGGGGCTCGTTACGTTCCCCATCAATACTGCGGACTCGACGATCCCGCCTCTCTGTGCCATGCCGTGGATCTCACTCACCACAGCAGGCACTCCCTCGGCAAGGGCCGCCTCGCCCAGGAGACGTGAAGCCAGCAGGTTGCCCTGGCCGCCCACACCCACAAATACCAACCTTTTTGTTTCCATATGATCCTCCCTTATCCCTTCATCGGCAGGATGGCGTTTTCCGGACAAACCTGTGCGCAGACAGAGCATCCGATGCATAGATACTTATTAATTTCAACCTGTTCTCCGTCAAGGTACATGGCCGGACAGGCCAGCAGGTTTATGCAATCCCGGTGGTTCTTGCACTTGTCATGGTTGACGGAGAAGGGCCTGGGTCTTTTGCCCTGGCCTGTAGCCTTCGCAAAAAGAGGGCACAGTTCCCTGGAGATGATCACTGACAGACCGTCATACTCCATGGCTGCCTTTACCTCTTCCAAGGTCTTTCTGATCTTGAAGGGTTTAACAACGTGCACGTCCTTGACGCCGCAGCCCCGGACAACATCTTCGAGCGAGACTTGGCTCAGGCTCACCCCCAAGGGACCCGTATCGACTCCCGGGTGCGGTTGATGCCCGGTCATGGCCGTGGTGCCGTTGTCCAGGATGACCAGGGTAAACTTGTGATTGTTGTGGACCGCATCAATAAGCCCTGTGATGCCCGAATGGAAGAAGGTTGAGTCTCCGATAAAGGAAACTACCTTCTGGTCGGAAGATTCTGAAAACCCGCAGGACGAACTGACCGAGGAACCCATACAGACCAGAAAGTCGGCCATGGAGATGGGGGGCAGCAGTCCAAGGGTATAGCACCCAATATCCGTGGGATGGATTGCGTCGGATCCAAAGACCTGTTTGACCGCATAATAGGTGGCCCGATGAGGACAGCCCGGACACAGGTTCGGCGGTCTTCCGGGAAGTTCGGGGATGCCGGATAGATCCAGGGCCTCCTTTCCTTTGTATTCCACTCCGAAATACCGTGCGATCGCCTCTCTGACCATGCCCGGATCGTATTCGAAGAGTCTGGACAGCCTTTCTACCCCTTTGCCTTTGATTGGAAGAGTCAAGGCGTTTTCCTGGGCTAAGGCCTTGATGTCGTTCTCCATAATCGGTTCCAGTTCCTCCACAACCAGGACCTTTTCCACCTGTTTGAGGAACCGGAGAATGAGGTCTTTCGGCAGGGGCCACGAAAACCCAAGCTTCAGGATACTCACCTTGCTGCTCAGGCCGAGGTCTTCCACCGCGTCCTTCACGTAATTGTAACTGACCCCATTGGTCACGATACCCCACTTGCCGTTTCCGATGACTGTATTGTATGGCGAGGTTTCGCTCTTCGCGGTCGCCTTGTCATATTTTTGAAGAAGTGATTTGTGGAGGTTTCGGCCGACAGCGGGGACCACCACGAAATGAAACGGGTTCTTCTGAAAATTTCCCTTGGTTTTGATCGGCTTCAGGTCACCGAGCTTTACGCTCCCCCGGATATGATTCAATCGGGTGGTCGTCCTCAGGAGCACGGGCAATTCCAATTCCTCAGATAATTCCAGGGCATCAATGGTGATGTCCTTCATTTCCTGGGCATTTGTAGGTTCGAGCATCGGCAGGCCGGAAAGGCGTGCGTAAAACCGGTTGTCCTGTTCGTTCTGGCTCGAGAAGAGGGAGGGGTCGTCTGCGGTGACGATCACCATGCCTCCCTTCGTCCCCACATAGGCAAGGGTCATGAGCGGATCGGCCGCAACATTGACCCCCACATGTTTCATGGTTACGATTGTTCGGATGCCGCAAACCGCAGCACCCGCCGCTACTTCCAGGGCGACTTTTTCATTGGTGGAGTATTCGAAGTAGAGATCCGACTCCTGGCTGATCTTGAAAAACTGTTCAGGTATCTCGGATGAAGGAGTGCCTGGATAGCAGGTGGCGAATGCCAGCCCCCCTTCCAACGCTCCCCGGGCAATAGCCTCATTTCCCAGCAGGAGCATCTCCTTTCCCGGAGAGTCTGTTAATAGTTTATGCATTTCTATCCCCCGACCCTTTAGAGTTTAACTGTTGTAAAAAAAGTCTGGCAGTCATAAAACAGCTATATTTTAGCTATATATGATCACTACCCAAGCGCACTCAGATTGTCAAGAAAAAAGAGTACCCACCCGCAGGTGAACAGGCGCTACGAGGCCTTGAAGCTGGCAGAGCCTCCGGCGTACTTTTTCCTCAGTTTCGGTTTCTCTATCTTTCCGGTGGGGTTTCGGGGAACATCGTCAAAGAAGATCTTACGCGGCCTTTTGTACCGGGGGAGGGTCTCACAGAAAGCCAGGAGCTCTTCCTCGGTCATTTCCTGTCCTGGCTTGAGTTTGATTATCGCTGCGACTATTTCGCCGAGTCTGTCGTCGGGAATCCCGATAACGGCGCCATCCTGAATTTTCGTATTCTCAAGGAGAAAATCCTCTATTTCGACCGGAAAGATATTTTCCCCGCCCGAAATAATCACGTCTTTTTTCCGGTCCACGAGCCAGATAAAGCCATCATCATCCACCCTTGCCATGTCCCCGGTCAGGAGCCAGCCGTCAAAAAGCGTGTTCCCAGTGGCCTCCGGGTTTTTGTAATATTCTTTCATGACACCCGGCCCCTTTACCATGAGTTCTCCCACTTCACCTCTCGGCAAGGCATGGAGGCCAATGTCCACGATCTTGTATTCCCAGTCAAATCCGGGGATGCCGATGGCACCCACCTTGTGGGTATTTTCCAGGCCGAGATGCACGCACCCCGGACCCGTTGATTCGCTCAAGCCGTAATCCGTGTCATACTCGTGGTGGGGGAAAACCTTTTTCCAGTTCTTGATCAGGCTTGGCGGGACCGGCTGCGCACCGATGTGCATCAACCGCCATTGGTCAAGCTCGTAATCTTCGAGCTTTACTTCTCCGTTTTCAATGGCCACGAGGATATCCTGGGCCCAGGGGACCAACAGCCATACGATGGTGCACTTCTCCTGGGAAATTGCTTCAATGATCCACCGGGGTTTGATTCCCTTCAGGATGACCGCTCTGGCGCCGACGATAAGATTTCCGAACCAATGCATTTTGGCCCCCGTGTGATAGAGGGGGGGAATGCACAGAAAATTGTCCTTATGAGTCTGGTTATGGTGGCGGTTCTCTGTGATACCTGCTGACCCAAGGTTTTCCTGGGTCAGGAGTATCGGCTTCGGGGTGCCGGTAGTTCCGGAGGTGAAATAGAGCGCTGCTTCATCCAGCAGACTTGTGGGAACACGGGGTTCTTCGGGAGATCCCGCCTCCAGAAAAGCAGCGTACGACTCGGCATAATCCGGCTTCAGGGCATCGGGACCGACAAACACATAATCTCTAATGCTTCCAAGGTGTTCCTTGACGGCGTCGACCCGATCGACAAACTCCTCTCCAAAGATCATGGCCCCGGCCTCAGCGATTTGTGCACAATACCGGATGTCTTCTGCCGTAAATCTGAAATTGAGCGGGACCGCCCAGGCACCTGTTCTCAGAATGCCGAAATAGACGGGCAGCCATTCCAGGCAATTCATCATGAGGTGGACAACCTTGTCACCTTTTTTGATTCCTTTTGAAATGAGGGCATTTGCGATACGATTGGCGGAATCGTCGAATTCCTTCCAGGTGATGAAAACCCTCTTGTCCTTTGCGGGCTCCCGCTCAATCAAGGCGATCTCGTCACCGTACATCCGGGCATTCCTGGCCAACATTTCCCCAATAATCATGACGGTCTCCTTTCCAAAAGCAGCTCTTCAACTACTCAGGGGGATTAATGAAAAAAAGAGGGAGCGTCAAGCAAAATCGCTCCCTTCTTATTAGATCTGATGCGGGTATGCTACAGGTGTGCCTTGATCATGGGGAGAAACGGGGAGTCCTTGTACGTTTTCATGAACTCCTTGATCACCTTCTCCTTTTCGGCCTCCTGGTGGTTGAGCCGGTAAAGACGGGCCAGGAGAACGAGGGCCGGCTCCCGGAATGGGTTGCCCTCTTCAGAGAGGATGGGTTTCAAAGTAACGATGGCGGTTGCCAGCTCCCCCTTTTGCTCGTAGCATGCTGCCAGGGCCAGCCGTGCAAGGGATTCGTATCGATAATTCCCGGATACTTTATCCAGAAATTTGCGGTAGAGGGAAATGGCGCCGTCGTAATCCTTGTCGAGAAATTTCACGTAGGCATCTTCAGGCAGGGCCAGGCGCGCGGCCTTTGAAAGGCCGTATCGATTTATTACTTTCTTAAACGCTTCCCCTGACTTCTTGATATCGACAAGGTTCAGATCCGGTTTGAAGCCTTCCTTGAAGATTTCGTAGGCCTTGTTATAGGTTTCCTGCCCCTTCTTGTTGATGTACTTATAGTAGGAGTATCCACCGAAAAAGAGGAGCACAAGAACACCCAGAGCAATGCCGAGATATTCCAGCTGCTTTACATGGCTTTTGGCATAGTTGATTGCCTTTTCGGACAGTGTCAGGAATTCATCCTGTTGTTTCAGTAATTCCTTGCGGGAGATTTTCTTTTTTGCCATAGCACACCCTGTATTTTCGTGATCGGTCAGGATGTTGTGATACCAGATGGTTGTCGGGGCAGTCAAGATAAAATCATGGGTTGTGTTTTTGCAGAGAAAACTGGATAATTCGCTCAATTTTTTTGGAGATCGCGTATGCCGTATATTGACCGATTCCTGGAATGGATGAATGCACTTCCGGCGGCTTTGCTGTATGTTGCCTTGGGAATTAGCGCCTTTGTGGAAAATGTGTTTCCTCCCATCCCCGGGGATACCATAACCGCTTTCGGCGCCTTTCTGGTGGGCACGCATCGACTGAGGTTCTTATGGGTGTACACGGCGACGACCGTGGGAAGTATCGTCGGTTTTCTCTTTCTTTTCTGGGTGGGAACGTACCTCGGAAGGGGCTTTTTTCTGGAACGCGATTACCGATTCTTCAAGGCAAAGGACATCCTGAAGGCCGAGTCCTGGTTTCAGAGGTACGGATATCTGCTCATTGTGCTGAATCGTTTTTTCCCCGGTATCCGTTCAGCAATTGCTGTAGCAGGAGGGATCTCGAGACTCGGCGTCATAAGAGTGGCCTTCCTGGCATTGA
>CAZEGG010000042.1:0-15797 GCA_964511755.1 uncultured Desulfobacteraceae bacterium
AGTTTGCGGACCGGGGTGCACGGGTCGTGGTGCATTTTCACAAGAACGAGGAAGCGGCGCAACAGACGCTCGATGCCTTTCCCGGCAAAGCTCATTTGAAGGTTCAAGCCGATTTGTCCGATCCGGCGGCGGTGGAGAGTATGACGGAGAGGGTGTTTCGGCAGACAGGGAAAATTGATGTCCTGGTCAACAATGCAGGTGTGTATGAATTTCATCCGCCATCCTCAACCTCGTTTGAGGATTGGCGTCGGAGTTGGGAAAAGACCCTGTTTACGAACTTGATGGGGCCGGTCCACCTGTCTTTTCTCGTGGCCCGCGAGATGATGAAAGGCGGCGGCGGGAAGATTATCAACATCACCTCGCGCGGGGCCTTTCGCGGCGAGCCGGATGCACCTGCCTACGGCGCGAGCAAGGCCGGACTCAACGCGTTCAGTCAATCCATGGCGAAGGCCCTGGCCTCCCACAAGGTCTTTATGTATGCCGTTGCGCCGGGATTTGTGGAGACCGATATGACCACCTCCATATTGTCGGGCTCTGAGGGAGACGCCATCCGCGCCCAGAGCCCCCTGAACCGTGTGGCGCGTCCGGATGAGGTTGCCCGGGTGGTGCTGTTTCTGGCCGGCGAGGGGACCGATTATCTTACCGGCTGTATCGTTGACGTGAACGGCGCCTCCTATCTGCGCACCTAGCCCGCATTTCTCACGGGCAATCTGCTCCGGAGGCGGACAGCTCCATGCCTCCTGCGTTGCGCTCAAAAAAATGACCTCGACGTACTGACAAGTACGCCTTCATCCATTTTTCTTCGCGCGCTCCCGATAGCGGGATTTCGCAAGCTCAACTTGCTGTCCACGGGGCTCTCCGCCACCTCGTTACGAAAGTCCGTGAGAAATGCGGGCTAAGTGATGTTCAGGGGGAAAGCCGTTTGTTCCGTTCCGAGGCTTCCGGGCTGCAAGAGGAGGCTCACTTCCTCGGCACGGGAATTTTTCCGCAGATTCCCCGGCGCTCAAATCCTTTTCAACAGGACGGTGGAAGCAGCTGTCATCAAACCCAGAGCGAGAAACCCCGCGTCAAAGCTCCACGTGTCCGCCACTGCACCCAATGCCACCGGTGTCACCCCGAGGCCGAATACCACGCCGACCGCTACGGCTGCTCCGGTGAAAGCGCTTCGTTCACCGACCTGCGTCAGCTTGGAAATGGTCACCAGCGCTACAGGAAAAAATCCGGTTGAAACGGTTGCTTGAATAATCAGGACAACGATCAAAGGGGTGAAAGGCGGCGCCAGGGCCAAGGCCGCGGTGGAAAGTCCTGTGATCAGCAGGACTGAAAAGAGGGTCCTTTTTACGCCGATCTTGTCGGCCATGAGGCCGGCCAGGATGGACACCATGAACCCTCCTATCCTGGAGAGGCCGAAAACGGTGTCCGCCGTGTGCAGGGGCATATGGTTGCCTTTCACGAGAAAGAGCGGGATGATATTGTAGAGGCCGATCCCGTTGGCCGTGGCAAAAACCCAGAGAACCGTCATGATCCAGAAGTCTCTGCGCAGAAGTATGTGCCGAAATCCGGTGGTGCTCTTTTCCGGTGGCGGCGGATTCGGACAGAACACCAGAAAACTGATCACTGCCGCGGATGAAACGATGCCGAAAATAAGAAAAATATTTTTCCATTGGAAGAAATGCAGGGCAAAGGCCACAAGAAGCGGCACCGAGAGGATGCTCAAGGACGCGGCCGTATCGTGCAGTGCAACGACCCTTCCCCACCGGCTGCGGTCAAAAGCGGCGGTGAGCAGGGGAATGGCGCAGGGTAGATAGATGCCTGTGCTCAGGCCGATGAACGTTGCAAGGACGGCGAATGAGGCATATCCGGCCGCGTAATGCAGACAGAAGAGGGAAATACTCAAAAGAGCGAATCCGAATGTGATGGAACGCTTGTAGCCGATTCGTGACGACAGGAGACCCGAAACAAGCAGACTGACGGCATACCCTCCGGACAGAAAAGTAAACAGGCTCCCGGCAAGGACATTATCGATGGCAAGCTGATCCTGTATGAGAGGGAGGAGCGGAGCGAAGATCGTCCGGCCCGAAAAGTTGATGTACCAGAGACTCCAGAAAAGAAAGAGAAGAAGCAGTTTCATACTGAGAGATGTACACAAACCAGGCCAGGTTTTCAATCATTATCGCCTTTGATATGATGATCAAGCTTTCCCTCTCAGGTGGAGAAGCGCAGAATACCCTTTGGAGGAATAAGTCTTTGGGGTATAATGGGAAATAGTGCCGAACCATCCGAGCCTCGCTGAGTTTGACCGATACTGCGGGAACCTCGATGCACAGTCAGGGTGCCCGAAGAGCATTCATTAGCCGTTGAAAGGGGAGTCATGAGCAAGCTGTTTTCTTCGTTTCGTCTGCGCGATACGACATTCAGAAATCGTATCTTCGTTTCGCCCATGTGCCAGTACTCCAGCACCGATGGAATCCCGACCGATTGGCATCTGGTTCACCTTGGCAGCCGGGCGGTGGGGGGAGCAGGATTGGTCATGGTGGAGGCGACTGCGGTCACACCGGAGGGTCGAATAAGCCCGGAGGACAGCGGTATCTGGTCGGATGACCACGCCCGGGCGTTCAAACGAATCACTGAATTCATCAGAAAGCAGGGAGCTGTGCCGGCAATTCAGCTGGCCCATGCCGGGAGAAAGGCTTCAACCAACGCACCCTGGAAAGGAGACGATCCTTTGACGGCTGATGCGGGAGGCTGGCAGACGGTCGCCCCAAGTGCAGAGCCGTTTGCACCGGGCTATCCCGAACCAAAGGCATTGGCCGGAGATGACGTGGACAGGCTTGTGGATACATTCGCAGCTGGGGCCGCGCGAAGCCTGGAGGCCGGCTTTCAAGTAGTGGAAATCCACATGGCTCACGGCTATCTTCTGCACGAATTTCTGTCCCCTTTGTCCAATCACCGCGACGACGCGTATGGGGGAAGTCTTGAAAACCGCATGCGCCTGCCGATCCGGGTGGCCCGGGCGGTGAGAGATACCTGGCCGCAGCATTTGCCGGTGTTTGCACGCATCTCCGCCACGGATTGGAAAGAAGGAGGGTGGGATCTGCCGCAATCGCTCCAATTTTCTCATCGGCTCAAAGAGGCGGGCATTGATCTCATTGACTGCTCAAGTGGAGGTCTGGTTCCCGATGCCGTCGTACCGGCCGGTCCGGGTTTCCAGACCCCCTTTGCCACTGCAATCCGCCGGGATGTCGGAATAGCGACCGGTGCCGTGGGTATGATCACTCAACCGGTCCAGGCCGAGCAGATTATCGCCACGGGCCTTGCGGATATTGTCATGCTGGCGCGGCAAATGCTGCGCGACCCGTATTGGCCGCTCCATGCAGCCCATAGCCTGAAAACAGATGCGCCGTGGCCGGTTCAATATGAACGGGCAAGGCCACAATAGGGACTCACCAGGGGTAAAGGCGCCCCGTTTCCATGGTGATTTGACGCCGACTTCAGAAAAATGGGAATAGGAGGGACTATGGAAAAACGGAGACAGTTTCTCAAAGTCGTCCTTGGGTTTGTCGGAGGCATCGGACTCGTTTTCACCCCCTTGCTTTCAATGATTGGATCGGTATATGCGCAAGCCAAAAGAATCATCGTGCCCAAAGGCACCAAACGGCAAAGCCTCATCAACGAAAATCCGGCACATCTGGACACTCGGAATCTCGATATTACCCCATTGGGCGATTTCGGCACCATGGGGCTGGAGGACTATAAAGCGAATTTGGAGAACTGGCGTCTTGAGGTCGGGGGCCGTGTGAAGAAGCCGCTGAAGTTGAAATATTCCGAGCTCCTGGAACTGCCGTCGATTGAAAGAACAGTCCTTTTGATCTGTCCCGGCTTCTTTGCAAATAACGGTCGTTGGAAGGGAATATCTGTTGCGGAGCTGCTTAAGGCCGCCGGAGTGGAAAAAGGGATAACACAAGTAAGTTTTGCGGGTCCGGGAGGTGAATATGAGAAAACGGAGGCGTATCACTTGGAGGATATCCTTTCCAACAAGGTTTTCCTGGCCTATGAGGTGAATGGAAAGGCCCTTCCCCGGGAACACGGCTTTCCGCTCCGTGTGGTGGCCGAAGACTCCTATGGAAGCCGATGGGTGAAGTACGTCCACAAAGTCACAGCATCGTAGTCCACACTCCGTACAGCTCAACCATCCCTTCGCACGCTCTTGGCTGGTTCTTATGCTCCTGCCTGTCTTGTTTCAACCTGCCTGCCTCACATAAGGAACCGAGAGGTGGAGGAAAGCAAAGCCGCGCGTTTCCCTTTGGATGGATGGTCGCCCAAGCCGGAAGGACTTCTTGACACCCAAGATATCCTGATTATATTGCGGGTAACAAACTATGGAACAGCAAATCCATTGGATGATCATAAATATTTCAGACTCCTAATCGAGAGGAGGTGTCACTATGACTTTTGCACTGAGACGAGCATCCGGGAGACCGTCCTGGATGACCCTGGGGGGTCACGAGGGAGTGGGCGACGTGTTTTTCGATCGATTGTGGCCGGAATGGCGGAGAGACATGGGTGAGGAAGCGCGGCCCAACATCAATTTTTATAGGAAGGACAATAATTACTATCTTACGGCCGAAGTTCCCGGCCTGAGCAAGGATGAAATTTCCGTGTCGCTTGATGATCGGGACCTGACTATCCGCGGCGGAACAAAATCTGAAAAGGAGGAAGAGGAAGCAGATTACTATGTAAAGGAAAGGCGTCACAGCACCTTTTTCAGATCCTTCTGTCTGCCGGAGGATGTTGACGGAGAAAAAGTCGACGCGACCTATAAGGACGGCGTGCTCACGCTGGTCATGCCGGTCAAAGAGGGAACAGAGGCAAAGAAGATTACGGTACATTGAGAAAGCCTCAATGAACCGGCAACATAAGGACGGGCGTGCCTTTCTCGGGCACGTTCAAATCAATTCACTTCTAGAGTCCAGGTGGGTCCTGGTTTCTGGAGCGGATTCGGATGACCCCCACGAAGAAAGGGAGGTGAGGACATGACACTACCCAAGGATTCTTTTCAGGCGAGCGTTGAGCAGGATTTTGTGAGCAATTGGAGAGAGTTTGTCACGAATATGGAGGCTTCGTTGAATCTACTTGAAAAAGGGATCGATGAGGCAGCTCAGATGCGCGATATCTGTACGGACGAGTGGTGCGTGGCGACAGAACATGTGATTGATGAGCTCAGCAACAGCCTTTTTTCCATCAGCGAACCTCGCTGGTCGACGGAAGATGACAGCAGAAAACTCAAGGAGCTCAGAAGACGACTTCATGATCTCTATGCGAAATATAAGGTAACGGCCGGGAAGTAGCCTTTCTGCCGCCGGGCTGTATCGTGTGCCCGGCAGTGGACAGGGGAACCGGACCTCGGATTTCAGCCCATCCCGGCCTGTCTGTGGAATGTGGCCGGGAAGGGTGCTTCCCGAGGGACAAAGACACCCTTCCGGAGATGCCGCATAGTCCCGCTTTGGTTCATATCCTTCCCCGCTGGGGGAGATCTCTTTTGTCATCCCTGCTGGTTTTTTCCCTGCCGCAGCCCATGGTAGCGTATCAGGCCTTCCTGAGCAACGGAGGCCACCAGCCTGCCGTCGCGGGTGTAGATCTCCCCGAAATTGAGACCCCTGGCGCCCGAGGCGCTGGGGCTGCGCGTGACATAGAGCAGCCAGTCATCCATGCGGAAGTCCCTGTGAAACCACATGGCGTGGTCAAGACTGGCCGTCTGCATGTCCCGCTCCCAGAAGCTGTGACCGTGCGGATAGAGTGAGGTGCCCGTGAGGTAAAAGTCCGATGCATAGGCCAGGAGGTACTGATGGGAGGCCGGATCATCCGGCATGGCACTGATGGTTTTGAACCAGGAATATCTGATGGGGTCTCTTTTTTCAGGTTCAAAGGCGTTCATGGGATTAACGGGTCTTATCTCGATGGGTTTTTCGCAGAGGATTCTGTCCCGCACCTTCTCAGGGATTTTGTCCGCCAGCCTGCGGGCCGTTTCCAACTCGGATTCGATGCCTTCCGGACCGATGACTTCGGGCGCGGTGTCCTGATGATCGAATCCGGGCTCCTGAATCTGGAAAGATGCGGACATGGAGAAGATGGCGCGGCCATACTGGATCGCACGCACCCGACGGGTGGTGAAACTTTTGCCGTCCCGTATGCAGTCCACGTCGTAAACAATGGGCCTGGAGTCGTCACCGTGCCGCAGGAAGTAGCCGTGGAGACTGTGGGCCCGCCTGGTTTCCGGGACCGTCTGAGACGCGGCCGACAGAGCCTGACCCAGGACTTGCCCTCCGAAGACGGCGCCGAATCCCATATCCTGGCTTTGGCCGCGAAATATATTTTCCTCGATCTTCTCAAGTTTCAGGAGACCGAGCAATTCTTCCAAGACATTGCCTGTGCTGCAAACACTCATAAGATATCCTCTCTGCATTCATATTTTTCAGGGTCACGCCGTGGAGATGCCGCCGAATGTGGTTCCATTCTCACAACCGGTTGTGCGGTTCAGTTCGCTTCTCGACATTTTGGAAAAGTATAGCGGATTTCAGGGCTCAAAGCTACCTGGTATATATCAAGTTCATTTCGGCATACATTTGCACTTATACCCACCAAACGCACTTGGCAGTTTAGCAGATTAAGGCGTCCCCGAGGTTCTTTAAATCTTGCACAATCGGGCCTTGATATCGTATAGTACCTCTATGCTTCCCAAATCAGCCGGCATTTGTCTTCCGGATACCTGCTTCGCCGTCCGTGGGGGAAAGGGGGATTGGGAACCGCCATTGATTCCGCATTCGCACACCTGATCTTCAGGGTCAGGTCAGTGATAAAAGGCTATGGCGTACAGGAAACAAGGTGATGAAGTGATCTGGAGTTCGGACCTGGGGCCTCTGGACCCTGATCTTTATAATTCTAGAATGCATGGGGAGAAAGCGAATGGCTTATGATTTCAGTGCGGATGATATTTTTGGACTAGCGGAAGAGATTGAACGGAACGGCGCGGCTTTTTATCGGGATGCCGCACGGATCGTATCAACTGCGGCTCAGAAAGAACTGCTGCTGCATCTTGCAGATATGGAAGACAGGCATGAAAAGATGTTCAAGACCATGCGCGCCGAATTGACTGAAAAGGAAAGGGCTGGAACGGTTTTCGATCCGGACGACGAATCGGCGTTGTACCTGAAGGCGCTTGCGGATATGCGTGTGTTCTTTAACAAGCCGATCGATACATCCTCCGTGGAAAATATTCTCAAAGCCGCCTTGACCGCTGAGAAGGATTCCATTGTGTTGTATCTCGGCATGAAGGACCTGGTCCCCGAGAAATCCGGCAAGGACCGAATTGACAGTATCATCAAGGAGGAAATGGGGCATATCCGTCTGATCGGAAAGGAATTGACAGCAATACAGCAGTAATGCCGGATGGGCGGGCGAAGCGCGCCCTCCAGGCATTGTTTGTTTCCATCCACAGCCAAATCCTGGGCACGAGCGAGTTTCAAACGGAAGATTTCGGTCAGGTCCCGGTATACCTTTTCCCCGCAAGAAGAGTCCTTTCCTGCTTTTTCGCTTGTAATCCTCATAGGGATGGTTATATTGCGCCTTCAGTGCAGCCTTGGGCTGCTTTACCAATAGGAGATAAAGATTTATGTCGGGAATATTGACAAACAACAACTTGAGAAACATTGCCATCATTGCCCATGTGGACCATGGCAAGACCACTCTGGTGGATGCCATGTTTCGCCAAAGCGGCCTTTTCCGGGCTGACGAGGAAGTCGAAGAACGGCTGATGGACACCCTGGACCTGGAACGTGAGCGTGGGATTACCATCGCCGCAAAAAACTGTTCAGTGGTATGGAAAGGGGTGCGGATCAATATCATCGATACCCCCGGGCATGCGGATTTCGGGGGAGAAGTCGAACGGGCGCTGTCCATGGCGGACGGGGCGCTTCTGCTGGTGGATGCATCTGAGGGACCGCTGCCGCAGACCCGTTTTGTGCTCAAAAAGGCCCTGAATGCGGGGCTGAAAATCATCGTGGCCATCAATAAGATCGATCGGCAGGACGCCAGGCCCGACGAAGTGCTGGATGAAATCTACGATCTCCTGATCGACCTGAATGCCACCGACGATCAGCTGGAATTTCCTCTCATCTACACGATCGGCCGTGACGGCATCGCACGAAAGGATCTGCATGGGGAGGGAGGGAGCCTGCAGGTGCTGTTCGACACGATCCTCGAAGCAATTCCCGGCCCCACCCACGATCCCGATGCACCCTTCCAGATGCTCGTGTCTGATCTGGGCTATTCGGATTATGTGGGCCGCCTTGCCGTCGGCAAAATCTTCAACGGAACGGCGCACTCCAGGGACAGGCTTGTGCGCATCGGCAAATCAGGCGAGAGCACACTTCTCAAGGTGTCAAAGCTCCAGGTATACGAAGGCATGAAACTGAGGGACGTGGATGAGGTCCAACCCGGTGACATTGCAGTCCTGGCGGGTATTGATGATGTCAAGATCGGCGATACCATCTGCAACCATCTCGCACCTTGTGCTTTGCCGCGGATTACCGTGGATGAACCCACCGTATCCATGAAGATTACCATCAATGACTCGCCCCTCGGAGGCAAGGAAGGGAAGTACGTCCAATCAAGCCGGATCCGAGAGCGCCTGGAAAAGGAGACCCTTCGCAATGTGGCCATCCAGGTGGAAGATGGGGAAGACCAGGAGAGCATCGTGGTAAAGGGCCGGGGGGAGTTTCAACTCGCCATCCTTATCGAGACCATGCGACGGGAAGGGTATGAGTTTTGCGTGGGCCGGCCCGAGGTCATCTACCGTTATGAAAACGGCAGAAAACTCGAACCTGTTGAGCGACTGCTGGTGGACTGCGAGGAACGCTTTTTGGGGGTGGTGACGGAAAAACTCTCGCTCCGGAAAGGAAAGATGGTCAATCTCGTCAACAACGAAAAGGGCAGGGTGCGGATCGACTTCTCGGTGCCCGCCCGAGGCCTCATCGGATATCGTGATGAATTCCTGACCGATACGCGAGGCACCGGCATCATGCATGCCGTGTTCGACGGCTACGGCGAGTTCAGGGGAGAATGCCAGAGCCGGTTTACCGGCTCCATCGTGGCCGACCGCAGCGGAAAGGCGGTGGCCTATGCCCTGTTCAACCTTGAGCCCCGCGGCAGGCTCTTCATCGCGCCGGGGGCTCCGGTCTATGAGGGCATGATCGTGGGTGAACATAACCGGGGCGTCGATATTGACGTCAATCCGTGCAAGGAAAAGAAACTGAGCAACATGCGCGCGGCGGGAAAAGACGAAAACGTCATCCTCTCTCCGCTCAAACCCCTGACCCTTGAGCAGGCCCTCAGCTTCATCCGGGAAGACGAACTGGTGGAAGTCACCCCCCTATCGTTGCGCATGCGAAAAGCCGTCCTGTCGGCCCAGAAGCGTCATACGGTTCGTGCATCTTCCCTGAAGAGAAGAGAAGCGGCCTGATACCCATTGAAAGGGACAGACACTATGCCCGGGACCTGCCTGCAGAGCGGACTGCAGGGTTCCTGAATGAGAGGCTACCGCAAGCGCCAACCCCGCAAAAAGGATTCTCCGGAATAACCGTGATGTGCAGCACCGGCCAGGATCAGGGAGGTATTCATGAAACGGTTGAGCAGGATTTTCATTGCGGGCATCGCTACGATTCTGCCTGCTATCGCCACCTTTTACCTGCTGTTCTGGCTTGGCGCCAGAGCGGAGAGCGTCGTGGGGCGATTGATACACGCCCTGCTTCCTGGCCATTTGTACCGGCCGGGCATGGGCGTTCTGGCGGGCGTGGCGCTGGTTCTGGCGATCGGAGCGATGATGCAGGCACTTCTGGTGCGGAGGCTCTTCAATTGGGGAGAGCGGCTCCTTTGCCGGGTTCCCCTGGTCAAATCCATCTACGGATCGATTCGGGACCTGATCAATTTTGTGTCGCATCCCGGCAGCGAAGGTTCGGAAGGCAGTCAGGTGGTGATGGTCACCCTGGGTGACACCGGCGTGGAGGTCATGGGCCTTCTGACGCGGCGTGATTTCAGTGACATGCCCCCGGAAGTGGCGAGCCCGGACAGCGTCGCCGTCTACCTGCCGCTGAGCTACCAGATCGGAGGGCATACCGTCCTGGTTCCCAGGTCCGCCGTTCGTCTGGTCCACATGAGTACCGATCGGGCCATGCGTTTCATGATCACGGGAGGCATGAGCACCGGACAGCAGGGAAAACAAAAGCCGTAACAGACCCTGTGCTCTGTCCGCCCACGATCCTGCCCGGCGCAGCAGCCCGCCGGAGACGCTTCTGCAGAGCTTAAGAGCCTAATATCCAGTCTCCGGATCCACCAGGTTGATCATCCTTCCTCTCTTGTGAACGTATACCTCCAGGTTCTGGTCGACGATTTCCAGGGCCCGCTCCATGTACTTGGGGGACAGGCCGCATATATGCGGAGTAAGGATCACATTTTCCAGGTCCCACAGCGGGCTGTCTTCCGGGAGAGGCTCTTCGAAATAGACATCGCTCATCAAGGCCCTGATTCTGCCGTTCCGCAGGGCGTCGATCAGGTCGGGCTCGTTGACGGTCTTCCCCCTCCCTATGTTGATGAAGCAGGCCGATTCCTTCATAAGACCAAAGTAACGTCTGTCAATGATCCTTTCCGTGGCCGCAGTGTAAGGCAGGAGATTAATGATATAGTCGCTCTTTTCGAAGACTTTTCCCATGTCCCGGCTGCCGTATACCCCTTCCACAAACTCCAGCGGTTCGGGGGTGCGCTTCACCCCGATGACGTGCATTCCCAGGAAAGAGGCCTTTCTGGCTATCTCCTTCCCGATGTCTCCTAACCCAAGGATGCCCAGCACGGAACCGTTGATCTCTCCCTGCGGTGCGGAACGGTCCCATTTCCTTTGCATCTGGTTCCTGAACAGGATGTGGCAGCTCCGTGCCAGGTTGATCACCGCCGCAAGGGCGAATTCAGACATATGAATCCTGTGGATGCCGCGGCCGTTCGTCAGAATGATGCGCCTTCGGGCAACTTCATCCAGAGGCATATAGTCCACACCTGCACTGACCGCCTGTATCCATCGCAGCATGGGCGCAGCGTCCAGCATCTCGCGGCTGCATTTGAAAAACGTGATCAGAATCTCAACATCTTTCAAGTATGCAAGGATCTCCTTCCTGTCCGTTGAGACCGTGAAGTCAAAGTCGTCATATTTCTTCTTGAGCACGTTCACGTACTCTTCCGGAAAGTCGAAATTGATCAGGATTCTTGGCATACGTCTATCCCTCCTTACGGTGCGCGTTGAAACTGACACCATTCAAACTATTCTTGCTTTTTCTTGTATATATTACATCCCGGGTAGAGCTTTTCTGCACAATCCGGGCAAATATCGTGGCTGAAGTCGGCCTCTGATCTTTCCTTAATGTACGATTCAATTTGATGCCAGTTGCCTTTTTCATCTCTGATTCTCTTGCAGGAAGCACAGAGTGATAATAATCCTTCAAGATATTTCATATTCCTGAAAATCTTATTTGTGTAATACACAATTATGGTTCCGACGATAGTAACGATCACGGTTTCGAACAAGGATTCCCGCCAGTTCAGTGGAGTCGCTTTTGCCCCCAGGACCAGGTTGGGAATATCAATCACCTCGTCAAGCCAAAGAAACAGTATTATGCATGCAAAGGCCAGTATTTCATAAATGATAACTCGCTTTGAGACAGAATATTTACCGAATGGTTCCATTCAATTAATCCTCTGAACGGCGTGAGACACCCTCATATGCATGAACCAGGATCGAGGACCTCTTCCGAACCCGATTCGCGAGAAACGCCGGGAAACATCTCCTGGCGGAAGCCTGAATGCAAAGGGCAACAGCGCAGGCACAAGCGACCAAGTGCCGCTTCGCCTGGTTCGGCTCCGGTCCGGAGACAGGCTTCTGCGCAGATAAAGCTGCCATACCGTTCGTCCTGAACTGCTTGCCCGATTTTCAGTCGGGTCATTCTGTTGTATGCAGGCACGCCTGCAAATCTGTTGGGCTCCCTGCCGGTTGCGACACGAGTCCCGGAAAACCGCCGGCTTTCTCGGCCCACCGCCGTCCCGAACTGAAAGAATCGCGGTAAACGGAGAGCGGTACCTCAGCAACGCTCAAGCTCCTCTGTGCCGCTCATGATCTGCTCAATTCGGGTGTTCGAAAGGCTCCTGTATACAAGATCCAACGCTGCTGCTTCGCGATGAGGAAAGCGGGTCCGCAGGGGGGTCTATCGGGGCCGAATCATGGTACCGTGGTGTTTCTTTATAAATTAGGTGTGGGATGATATCAAGAAGAATCCTTGACAGCCCACCGCTTCCCCCGGAGTTCCTCTCGGGGCATCTTGACGAGTCCCGCTCTGCGGGAGCAGCCTCGTTTTTTCAGCGAGTTGTGGCAAAGAGAGCCACTTTTATGCTATCTTTCCCCTGGCAGTTGTTTACTCGTCTTCACGGTATCCATTCTTGCAGTGAAGATATCTTAATCGAAGAGGCGACCGGGGCTGCCGCCCGGCAGACTCCTCGCCTGTGGGAACGTCTTGACTGCTCTCCATCAACGGTATATTTGGCTCAAATTAACGGAGGTACGAAAGAACATGAAATCCACTCCATACAATCTCATTATGTCGGCACTATATGGCGGCAGAAAAGGCGATCGGCCGCCCGCAGGCAATCCCACGTCCGTGGTATGCCATGGACTGATGGATGCTGCAGGGGTTTCTTTTCCACAGGCCCACCTGGATGCGCAGGCGATGGCTGATCTCGCCATGGCGGGGCATGAAATTGTGGGATTTGACACGGTCATGCCGGAATACAGCGTGCATCAGGAATCCGCGGCCCTCGGGTGTGAGGTGGAGTGGGGCGATC
The DNA here is from genome assembly GCA_964511755.1 of uncultured Desulfobacteraceae bacterium. Classification (GTDB taxonomy): domain Bacteria; phylum Desulfobacterota; class DSM-4660; order Desulfatiglandales; family Desulfatiglandaceae; genus B46-G9. Next base: position 12,934 of record CAZEGG010000042.1, read on the forward strand.
GAGATTCCATGCCGGATGCCAAGAGCTCACCCTATGCCGATTTTTCCGATATTCAGATTCCCGAGAATATTCTTGAGAAGCCTTCCATGCGGGTGGTTCTGGATGCCTTGTCCATTCTGAAGCGCAATGTGGGAGGCGAGGTCGCCGTATTCGGCAAGGTCATGGGCCCCTGGACCCTTTCCTATCATATGGCAGGCACTCAGAATTTTCTGCTCCACGTGGGTCTGGGTGAAAAAGAAAAGGTGACAAGAATGATGCGCCAATTGATGCCGGTCACGGTCGCCTTCGCAAAGGCGCAGTTCAGGGCGGGCGCGGACGTCGTTTGTCTGGCGGATCATGTGACAGGAGACTTGGCCAGCCCCCGGCACTATGAAGATTTGCTCCTGCCTATCCACAGAGAGATTACCGCGCAAATCGGCGGACCTCTTATTCTCCATGTATGCGGAAATTGTAATGATCGTGTGGAGCTTTTTGCGGGGGCCGGGTTTGATGCATATCATTTTGAATGGCAGATGGGCCCGAAAAATGTAGTAGAAAAAGTGAAGAAGAAGATATCCCTTGCAGGCTGCGTCAACAATGCGCAGACATTGTATCAGGGCAAACCGGAGGATGCATATGCACAGGCGCGTGAGGCAATCGAAGCCGGCGTCGATATTATCGGGCCCGAGTGTGCTATACCGCTTGCTACGCCATTGGACAATTTGAAGGCGATTGTTTCCGCCGTGCGCGAAGGGTATTAGTACGGTGAGGACCCGATTGTGACTAAGTGCTTTGATCTGCAATTACACCAACATATTGAGACGCTGCGGACAGGGAAACGGGACATTCCCTCTGCTTACGTTCGCTTCGCCGTCCATGGCTCCGCTCACTGCGGATGTCGGCCCTTCCACTGTCCTGTTCCAGGGCCGACATGCGCCGCTCCGGGAACATCCCGTTCCCCTGCCTTTCCGAAAAATACGTTGGTGTATTTAGGACCCGATTGTGACTAAGGAGGAAATAGATGGGTAAGGAGTATCTGAACGGGATAAAAGAAGCAGTAATCAAGGGAAAACATAGGGAAATTGAGGATATGGTTTCTGCCCTGATCGAGAAGAAAGCGAACTTGAAACAGCTTATCGACGAAGGAATGATTGCGGCCATGGACGTAGTGGGCAAGAAATTTGCGAGCCATGAGATTTTTGTGCCGGAAATGCTCGTGTCCGCACTGACCATGCAAAAGGGGCTGGATCTGATCAAACCCCTGCTGAAACCGGAGGATACCGAATCAAAAGGGACGATTGTCATGTGTACTGTCAAAGGAGATATCCACGATATCGGCAAGAACCTGGTCATAATGATGCTGGAAGGTGCTGGGTTCAGGGTGATCGACTTGGGTGTGGATCTCTCCGTCGACCAATTGATTGCGCGGATCAAAGAGATTGACCCCGATATTCTGGGCCTATCTGCCTTATTAACCACTTCCATGCCGCAGATGGAGAAAGTCATAGATGCCCTGGATGCAGAAGGACTGCGGAAAACGCTCAAAGTCATGGTGGGAGGCGCTCCTGTAGACAGGAAATTCGCCGACGCAATTGGTGCGGACGGATACGGGGAAGATGCCGCTGAGGCGGTCATACTGGCAAGAAGATTCGTTTAAATGGACCGCGGTATTTTTTTGCAGGTTATCCTCTTTCCATGCACATGAGGAACTTCATTTGGTGCTCCTTTCTCTGTCGACCTCAATCATCCCCGTGCGCGTTCTCTCGCAGGGACCGGCTGCTTTCTGACCTTGCCGCGCAGGATCGGAATCAGGAGCAGGAAGCCGAGCAAAACCATACCCATGAACCGGAAGATGTCGATGTAGGCCATGGCCCTCGCCTGTCGTTCGACCTGGCGGCTGATCAGGGCCATTATCAATGAGCGTCCCTCCGTCGCCGAAGACTCCGACCGAACCCCCGGCAGGTGCGAGAGATGTGCGAGGAGCGCACGGAAGTTGGGGTTGTAAGGATTGACGGCAGGCGTCAGCCGCGCCAGGTGGAACTGGGTGCGGCGCGCGAGGAGGGTGGTGGCGGCGGCGACACCTACGGAAGACGCCTCATTGCGGATGAGGTTGTAAAATCCTGTGGCATGGGCCATGTCGCTTGCCGGAAGGGTGCTGTAAGCCGCGGCGGCCACTGAAATGAACAGGAAGCCGGTTCCGAATCCCTGCAGTCCTCGAGCAGCGGCGAGATAGGAGAAGGTGACGTTCAGGTCAATGTCGCTGAGCATCTTGAGTGAAGCGAGCATGGTCAGCACGCCGAAAAGGAGGAGCCAGCGGGCGTCGACCCGCTCGATCAGCCTGCCGCCGACCAGCATAGCCATCAGGGCCGCCGTCCCCCCGGGCGCCAGGATAAGTCCCGCATAGGTGGCGGTGTAGCCCAACATGTTCTGGACGAAAAGCGGCAGCATGACAAGGGTGGCATAGAGCACGAAGTATTGGAAAAAGCATAAGAAGACCCCGGCTCCGAACTCCTTGTTCTTCAGGACCGACAAATCGACCAGAGCGTGCTCGTGGGTGATCGAGCGCCAGATGAAGAGTGCCAGGCCGACCACCGCAAGCACAGCGAACGCCTGGATAAAATGGCTTTGGAACCAGTCAAAACGCTCCCCGCGGCTGAAAACGATTTCAAGGCTGCCGAGGCCAAAAATAATGTAGAGGAAACTCTGATAGTCTACAAGTCCTTCGGGCCTTTTGATGTACGGCGGGTCAAACACGAAGATAAGGGCGAGAAAGATTGCCAGGACACCGATGGGAAGGTTGATGTAGAAAATCCACCTCCATCCGAAGTGATCTGTGATCCAGCCTCCCAGGATAGGCCCGATGATGGGGCCGAAAACCACGCCGA